>JBCCIM010000137.1 GCA_039111535.1 Bacteroidota bacterium
GCCGCACGCCGACTTGCATTTGCGTCCGTGGTATAATCCGTAACCGGGCGATTCCCTGCGCCTGTTGCACTCAGGTCCTGGCCCCACAACAGAAATTCGATAGCATGATAACCCGTTGAGACATTTTCTTCTGCGCCAACTTCGTTGAGCGACTCAATCAGGTCTGTGTCAATACTAGGGAAGGAGGCCGCATTGTTGACAATCCCTGCACCGGCGTCGCCGACTACGTAATCAACATACGCTTCGTCCAGGGGCCAGGCATTGAGGAGGCCTTCTGGGCCATCTGCGTCATCGATAGGACCGCTGGCAAAACGATAGGCCTCTGTTTGTCCGTAGGGCTCCCGTGCATTCAGCCATGCCTCACGTGCAGCATCGAGCGTAGCTTGAGAAGGGTTAGCTACAAAAGCGTCAACTGCTTGGTCGAGGAGTACAGCGGCATTGTAAGAGTCCTCGTAAGAAGCAAAGACAATGTCTGCGTATGTCTCGACGACCGCAGCTCTATCAAGCGGATCATCATCGTTTGAGTCACACCCTGCAAGAATGAGTAGCAGGGTAAGAACCATATATTTACTTAAACGCATTGGTTTGTTGTTGGAATGTGTGGTGATAGAATGGTTGTTTTTACTTAGACTAAATATAAATAAAAGAAATGTCTTTGCCATACCGCATGGTTCAATTTTGTGGAATCTTGACAGTAAAACCGCCTACGGGGGAGTTAGGTTATTTTCAAAGCTATACCCGTTGGTTTATACAAATCGGGTATGGCCGTTGCCCCGTCAGTACTCCCGTCCCAGGTCGACTGCGTGTAATAGCGGTTGGCCGGCGTTGGCCCGATGGTAGTTTTCCACCACCTGCACGGCAGCCGTTTGCGGATTGGTAATGCTTGCTACATGCGGCGTAACCGTGATTTGCGGGTGGCGCCAGAATGGGTGATCTGCCGGCAGCGGTTCTTCATTAAACACATCCAGGCAAGCGCCTTGTAGTGAGCCGTTTCCTAGCGCCTCAAGCAAGTCCGAATCGACAACATGCGCACCACGGGCGACATTGATGAGGTACGCATTGGGCTGGAGCCTGGAAAATACGTCGGTATTCAAGATGCCACGGGTAGCTGTTGTAAGCGGAAGCAAACAAACGAGGATACGCGTTTTTTCAAGAAATGCCGGCAGCATGGCTTCGCCGGCAAAAGAGGCTTCCAGTGCCGGATGTGCTGGGCCACTGCGACGCCATCCGTAAACAGTGAACCCCAGTGCCGCAAGCGCTTGTGCAGCATCGCTGCCCAGCATGCCCATCCCCATGATGCCAACCGGAAAATCAGCGATGTTGCGCGGTGCAGCAGGCCGCCACGTTTGAGTAGTTTGTTGTTGTTTGTACAGGTCAAAATCTCTGAAAGAATGCAAAACAGCTGTGACAACGTATTGCGTCATCGACGCAACAAGATTAGGATCTACAATACGTGCTACGGGAAGATGCCGGGGAATGGTAGGGTCTTGCAGGATATGATCAATGCCGGCGCCCAATGAGGCGATGGCTTTAAGATTTTTAAACCGTGTGAATACATCGTGCGGATGCTGCCACAGCAGCGCAAAGCTAACATCATCAGGATGCGAAATATCTGGCCAAACCTGCACGTCAATATCAGGATCAACCGCTTTGATGCCCGCAAGCCAGGGGGCCGGGTCTTTGGTCGGGCAGAGGAAAAGCAGCGACATGTTGGGAAGGCGTGGCAGTGCCTAGTCTATTTCTGACTGATGCGTTAGCGACTCAATTTCAGATTCCAGTAATTCGATTTTGCGCTTCAGGTTGTATACCATGGAAAGCATCAAGATCAGTCCGGTACTCAAGGCAAGCGCGCCAACAACGCCGGCGAGCTTCAAGCCGGCCATCTCAGACTTTGCAAAAAATAAAAGCCAGATAGGGCCCAACGTAAGGAGGAAGGGGACGAGGAGTTTTGTGGGTCTTCTCATATATTTGCGGGTACTGGGGTCAACGGTGTCTGTTGAGAAAGGCAGGCAAACGTTGAACCGAGGGACAATTGACAACGATCTAACCTGACAATTTGCCGCGGGATCCTCTATGCATTGAATCCCGGAAAAAGGAAATTGTGCGCAAGATCTCGATAAGCTAAAACTGAACAGGGGCACTGCGCTGGCTTAAGAAACGCGCAGGTAACAGTTGGCACCTCCGTTATACACAAAATGCATACGCTACAATTGAACCCAAGAATACATGGATACCTGGATTCCACTGAATATACTTGCTCCGGAAAGATTAATAGACGCAAGGCTACAACTCCACTGGGCTGCGCAAATTGCTGCGACAGTAGGGTATAGTTTTATTCCACCTGAACCAGACTGGCGTCATGTGAGCCTGTCCGGCTATTCTGATGCATCAGGGTACATGCTGGTTAGTCAACCGGTGAAGGCGCATGGGGGATTTCGCGTTGGGTTGCGTTTGGCAGACCTGACGTTGGTGCTGCTGAATGAAGCCAACGAGATCAGGCATGCCTTTGCCCTTACGGGCCATACGCTGGATGAAGGGTATGACTGGTTAGCGAAGGTTGCTGCCCCAGCTGCAACTATGGCCCTGATGCGGCCCGACCATGAGTTACCTGATCACCGGGTTGGCAAGGGGGACGCGTTCAAGTTTTCAGACAGGGAGGCTTTTGCGTTACTGGCTTCCTGGTATACAAATGCCACACCAACACTCGAGGCTTTTGCCGCTGCGTATCCCGCGGCCGGCGCTGTGCGATGCTGGCCGCACCACTTTGACATCGCAAGCCTGTGGGCATGGGATCCTGAAAAAGACCCGGAAGAAGGGCGCAGTATCGGTGTTGGGTTTGTGCCTGGGGATACGGCGTATCCAGTGCCCTATATCTATGTGACACCCTGGCCTTATCCTGAATGTTCACCGGAGGCATCGCTGAAAGCAGGGCATTGGCACACTGAAAACTGGGTAGGCGCAGTGCTGAGGTTGGAAGAGTTAGGGCCGGCGGCGGCGCAGGGGGAGCGGGTGCGCACATTTATAGAGCAGGCTGTAGCAGCGAGCAGCAATATGCTTTCATAGATTTTGCTCGCCCCGAGGCAGTTCCTTTTTGTGAAAATCATATCTTCTGCTGGTCGCCCACTTTTAATCCCCTTGCAGGCCCGGTGCCGGAAAAAATGTCGGAATTAAAGGAAAAAATTGACCTTGCAGCGCAGCGTATTCACCAGCACATCCGAAAAACGCCTTTGGAGCCAGCGCACAGCGGGGGGCAGGACTTTTATCTGAAACTTGAGTGCCTGCAAAAAACGCGTTCATTCAAGTTGCGTGGAGCCCTCAATAAGCTGCTTTCACTTTCGCCTGAACAACTACAGCAAGGTGTGATCACGGCTTCTACCGGGAACCATGGATTGGCAGTAGCCTTTGGTCTGGATTTGCTGCAGGCGCCGGGGAAAATTGTCTTGCCCGAGACAGCTGCGCCGAAGAAGGTGGCGTTACTTGAGCGTTACAATGTGGAGCTGGTGTTCCATGGACAGGACTCTGCAACCTCCGAGACGTACGCAAGGCAACTTGCTGCGGCATCCGAGCAGCCTTTTATATCTCCTTACAACGACTGGGAGGTGGTTGCGGGGCAGGGCACGATCGGGATAGAATTATGCGATCAACTCCCCGGCCTGCAGAGCGTGTATGTGCCGGTGGGTGGCGGCGGACTCATAAGTGGCATTGCCGGCTACCTGAAAGCTGTGGTGCCTGATGTAGAAATTGTGGGCTGTATCCCGGCCCATTCACCGGTTATGCATGAATGTGTGGAGGCTGGCAAAATTGTAGCCGGCACGGTCGAGCCAACACTCTCGGACGGAACAGCAGGGGGAGTCGAAGACGGGGCCATTACCTTTCCACTATGCAGAGACCTGGTGGATAGATGGGTGCGTGTTTCCGAAGCAGAAATTCAGGCTGGCATGCGTTGGGCATTTGAAGCGCAGGGCCTGGTGGTCGAAGGTGCTGCCGGCGTGAGCATAGCGGCATTTCATAAACAGCCGCCAGCAACAGGGCCGGCTGTAGTGGTGCTGTGCGGCGGCAATGTGGATATTGCGCAATTTAAAAAACTGGTGTGGTGACAGAGCTATTGGTAGGATCTGTTGGAAATAGGCGCCAAAAGAAACACCAACCAGAAACAAGGGCCAGTGCTTCGAAAAGCGCCGGCCCTCATTTTTCCTTGCTAAATACAAAACTGGCCATGTGTGGGAGACCAGTTCCGGGATCGCGAAATGCTGTCAGTCTAAACCCGATCAGATGGACACCAGGGTTTTTACTGCTGTCTTAAGCTATACGCGCCCCTAAATGTGTGACGGATACACAAAGCATCCTGCTCTAGAATTAAGCGCAGTCGAATCAAGTCTGAAAATATGCGCAATAATTCGAACGAAATTCTGCCTGTTGTCTATATTGTGGAATATAACATGGCTACGCGTAGATACGGCGGAATTTTGCATTTGTCAATACAGCCGAAAACAATTCGGAGGGTAACTTTGAAAAGAGCATTGGACCGAATAGATGAGCAACTAATTGAGTTGCTACAGAAGAATGCCCGGATGTCGAACAAGGAGCTGGCTGCGCAGGTAGGGATTGCACCATCCACCTGTTTTGAGCGGGTGCGTCGATTGGAAGATGCCGGGATCTTTCTAGGGTACCACGCGGTGGTTGATTTAAAGAAACTGGGCAGCACCCTGGAGGCTATGGTTGCAATCAGGTTGCATAAACATAGTGCGGCACTGGTCGACGCTTTTACGCAGCATGCCGTCTCGCTCCCTGAAGTCCGCGAGGTGTACCATGTCGCCGGTATCAATGATTTTATGCTGCATGTCGTCGTTAGAGACAGCGATCACCTGCGTATGCTTGTCATGAAAGACATATCGAGCAGAGATGACATTGCACACGTTGAAACGGCCCTCGTGTTTGAACATACGCGGAACGACTTGCTCCCTTTTGAAGGACTGGACAGGTAATTGAACGCCCCTCCAAAACGGCCACCATGTGCTATGTTTACCCCAATTCTATAAACGCAATTTGTAACATTTTTATGAAGTTATTTCATTTGTAAACCTTTGTGATTTAAAGGTTTATATCTGCTTGTGTGCTTGCCCGGCAATTCCTACCTAGTGCGTGAACTATTGTATCACGCAATCTGGTAGAACACATGAACCACAAATCCTGGATTCGTTTTCTTGTATTGTTTGTCGCCGTTGTGCTGGGGCTTGCCGGCAGTGGCTGCGATGTCCTCAATGAAACGGGCAATCCCGAAGAACTCATCGATCAGGCAAAGGCCTGGCACAAAGCCGAACTGGCTTCCGCGGAAGGACCTGCCAAATCCGATGCCGACCCAGACCCGGCCTTGTTACTCCACCGGTTCTTCCCCGACTGGAATGCTGCTGCCGTTGTAACCGGGCCTGCTGGTAAGAGCGCTGTGTATGCAACCCTGGGCCCTGATGCCCGCGTTAGTTTTGATTCTACGCGGGCCATCGTACGTACGATCATTATCTCAACGGATGAAACCGGGGGGATTGGTAGCGGCGAAATTGTTGAGTTTGTTGCTGGTGATGCCGCTGCATTGGAAAATGTAGGAAGTCTCGTTTGGCAATACCTCGCCAATGATTTTGAAGACGCCTCCATTTTGGTGGCCCGGTACAGCGTGCGCTATAAACCGATGGCGGCCCGCCTGCACCGGCCGCAAAGAGAAGCCGTTGACCTCGGGTTCAGGTACGAGACGCGCACCGTAACAAGCGCCGGCAAACGGGCCGAAACCGTCTACTGCATGGTCCTTGATATCATCACCTATGGGGTGAGTGTAGGGGACAATGACTTTACCTGGAATACCGACGTTTACCTCGATTGCTGGAGTGAAGATGGAAATGTGCTGGGAGATGAAGGCGCAACCGGAGATGGCGGCACAGGCGGAGCCGGCGGTAATTCTGAATATGACGGCACGGAAACGGACATCGGGGATGTCGTAAGCAAGGCCCACCTGGAGTCTGTTTTTGAAGGGTGCGGTGTGAAAAACGAATCTTCAGCTATGGGGAAGGCTTATGAACGTGTTATTCGTAACGTGTTAGACATGGACGAGCGCGCTGGTACTAACGTTTCTGGCTCTCAGTTGGATGGCTATACCTCGAACAACTATAATGGAATTACGTGGATTAATTCTATCATGGAGGCCAAGTTCTCTGAAGGGGCATCACCGTTTACAACCGCTCAAACGACAGCACATCTTCAGGAATTGAATGCTGTTTATTATCTTCATCCAGAGGGCACCAACGTTTTGGGCCCACCGCTGTATTATGCTGTAACGCAGTATTCCGGATCGAATATGAAGCTAAATCCTGCTAATACGATGATAGCGAAGGCAGAAGAATTAGGGGTTGCCGTGGTCCATTTGTCTATCCGCGAGTTACCCTTCAATAAGTATATCTTGTTTGGGAATCTTCTGACGGACATGAGCCTTATTGGCTGGCGTGATTTCAATGTTGAAATTCCCGAGTCCTGGATTGACAACGCGCCATGGAGTTTGCCTTTCAGCATCGACTGTGAAGTTGTAAACGGAGAGTGAAATGAGTTCCATGCTTTACATATACTTGGATCCTGGAAGTCCTACCTTAGAATTTGAATTGGACTGCTTGGATGCCTATGGGTTTGCTATGAGCAATACAACGCAGGCAGTTGTTGGGTCTAATGCTATCGGAGAACTAATCTTCGAGAAGCTTGACGAGCAAGCTCAAGCCTTGCTTCAGGTGAAAGGACGTGCGTTTGAAGCACACTTGAAATTGCGCGCGCCTGAACCGTTAAAGCAAGCATTAATGGCATACCATAAAGCGGCGGCTCAGGTGTTCGAGGATGAACAAGAACGAGCAAGGGCGTTAATAGAAAAAGCGGATGCTATAATTCCTGGGCATGAGACCTTATTGTTCTTTAAGTATCTCCAGCGAGACATTGGCGGCGCTGTCTTGATATGTGATCTTGCAATTGAAGCAGGAAAAGATGTGTATTGGGCAATCGCATAGTGAGCACAAGCACGAATAACAGGACCAAAACAAAAGGCTGGCATTGCTCAGCCTTTTGTTTTGCAACCCGTATGCGGTATTTCTATAAAATTACGCTGTATCAAGCCAAAATCAGCAAAAAAATCACCTCGTTTGCTTGAGCTTGGCGTGCAGTCAGCGTACCATATAAACAGTTCTTGCCCTGCCTTGAAACGCCCAATTGCAATGGCCGGCGCTACAGCACTCCTTAAAAGGACGCTGAAGCTGTTCGGAGTTTCAACTTGTAGAACGTTTTAAACGAACCATGAAAGCCAGAACCTTAATTTTCCTGTCGATCCTTTTTCTCGTGTTGCTTATTGCCGCGATCAACTGGACCGTCTTCACGACCCCTGTCCCATTAAATTTGCTGTTCACCACGGTTAATGTGCCTATTGGCCTCTCCATGTTGATGGTGATCGGGGTACTCAGTTTTCTATACCTGTTTTTTGTGTGGAAAACCCAGACGAGTGCGTTTTTCGAGAGCCGACGCAAAAATACAGAAGTGGAAAAAGCCCGCAAGTTGGCAGACAGCGAAGAGGAATCGCGGGTCAGCATGCTGAAGAAACTGGTTGAGGAAGAAATGAAAGGGGTCAATTCGAAGTTGGATCAGCTGATGGGCCAACTGAATGTAGAAGCATCACCACCGGAAGATGAATCTGTGGTTGAAAAAATGGGAGACTCCCTTAAAAATATCGGCAAAAAGATCAAAGAGTCGATCTAGACTACAACAGCCAGCATTCAATTATTTAGAGCAGCATACCAACGCTTTGGTATGCTGCTTTTTTATTCTAATACCTCTTCGTCCGCTACACGCCACGGTGGATCAACCATGCAAAGGAAAACCAGTGGCTCATCTCCGGTATTTTCTATGCACTGAACCGCACCGGGTGGAATGTAAACGGTGTCGTTTGCTGTGACTGCCTCCTTTTCCTCGTCGATAAACATCGTGCCGCGGCCTGAGAGGATATAGTATACTTCTGCGGCTGCCAGTTTGTGTTTGAGAGATGTTTGCCGCGGCGGTACCACTGCGTGAGCGAGGCTGTATCTGATGGCAAGGTCTGTTTTGTCGGGATGCAAGATTTCTTTCAAAATCGTGGCGTCACCAGCAACAATCGTCGTGCAGTCCTGCAGTTTTCTTATAAACATAGTGTCTCCAAAAAACGAACATTTAGGGGCTCCCGGCGTTAGGAAGAGGCTAAAAAAATAAGCAGCCTAACTGAATGTCGGATACCTTTTTATCGAGCTTTTTGTCAAACCAGCGCTTTTGTCTGGTCACCCACGTAAGGCCTGATGGCGATGCCATTGGATCACAGCTTGCCATGGGGTTGTTGCTAGCCAAGTTGGGGAAAGAAGTTCATATGATCAATAGCGATCCGATTCCCGATAACATGGGATGGTTGCCTGAAGTTGGCCGGATCGAAGTGTTTAATGGGTCGCTCGACCAACGTGAGCGGTTTAGCAATGCGGATGCTGTGGTTGTGATGGATGCCAATGCGCAGAAGCGTTTGGGTGATGTGGGCTCACTTGTAAAGAATGCCGCCGGCACGCGTTACCTGATTGATCACCATACGAACCCGGAGTCCTGGTTTGATGTCTCCTACGTGAACGACAAAGCATCGTCAACCGGAGAGCTGGTCTTTGAGTTGATTGAAGCTGCAGACAAACTCGATTTGATCGATGAAGCCATTGCTTCTGCCCTGTACGCCGCCATCGTTACAGACACGGGTTCGTTCAAGTTTAGCGCAGTAACGCCGGCCTTGCACCGCAAAGTTGCCGAAATTCTCGAAAGAGGGGGCATACAGCCAACACCGGTGCACACAGCAATTTACGACACCCGTTCGCTTGCCAGCCTGCGTCTGCTTTCGCGGGCACTCGCCACCATAACGCTGAAGCACAACGGACAGGTGGGGTACATGGTTATCTCACAGCGTATGTTACGCGAACTCCAGGCTGATTCAGACGAGACAGACGGTTTTGTAAACTATGTTCTGTCTATCGAAAGCGTAAAAGCCGGCTTGCTGTTTTTAGAAACCGCAAAAGGCACCAAGGTTAGTTTTCGCTCTTCCACCGATACGCACGTAAATGGATGGGCCCAGTCATTTGGCGGTGGGGGACATCGTAATGCATCAGGTGCCTTCCTGAAAAAACCATTGGAGCGAACTATTGAAGAAGTGATCGCTGCTGCACCAGAGTTTATCGATATCGAAGGGCAAGATGTCCCTGAAGACGACTTGTTAACACCTGAAGACTTTCTGCGAAAATAGCGGGCATGCGGACGCACTTCTTCTACGCCGAAATAAAGTCCGAAAGTGCCCATTGCTGCGGTTACCCGATAGTTCAATACACCAACTTAAGTACGCAACTAGCGATACACTAGGCTGCCAGAAGACGCTGTTCGGTACCGCCGCAAACTGCAAGCTAAGCTTTGAAGATGAATCACGTGGCTTATGAAAGTATCAGTAACTACTCTTTCTATTGCTGAACTGGATGTCGAATTACTCCTCATCCCGGTAAGCGAATCGCATATAGAAGCAGCACGTCTCAACCTTGCAGAGGCATTTGGTGATGTCATTCAGCGTGCAGCGCCAGACTTTGACGGTAAAGCAGAAGAGCAGGTTGTACTCTATCCCGAGAAATCTCGCGCAAAACGGATTGCCCTGTTGGGCCTCGGGCCGTGGGAAAGTGTTGACAATGAAACCCTGCGTAGCGCAGCGTCAGCTGGTGCAACGCTTGCATACAAACTTAAAGTAGAAACAGCAGCTTGCATGCTGCCGGCAGGGGCGCTGGACGTTGATACGGCCACACAGGCGCTTGTCGAAGGCTTTGTGTTAGGGTCTTATCGGTTTGCAACGTACAAAACTGACGAAAAAGACAAGCGGCCCGGTCCAATGCGACTCGTACTGCACGCACAGGACCAGGAAAAAGCTTGCCGTGCTGGCGCGGAACGCGGACGCGTTATCGCTGAATCAGTCATTTCAGCGCGCGACCTCGTAAACACTTCTCCGAATGAGCAGACTGCTACACTGCTCGGCAAAGCCATCGAGCGCTCCGCAAAAAAGCACGGGTATGAAGCAGATGTATGGGATAAAGCGCTCATTGAAGAAGAGAAGATGGGTGGTATCCTTGCCGTCAACCTGGGAAGCGTAGAGCCCCCTACGTTTAGCATGCTCACGTGGAAACCTGAAAATTCGGTAAACGATAAACCAATTGTACTGGTTGGCAAAGGCGTGGTTTACGATACGGGCGGTTTGTCGCTTAAGCCCACCAAAGGCTCCATGGATTACATGAAGTCTGACATGGGGGGCGCGGCTGCTGTAATCGGCGCAATGGAAGCTATTGCCCGTTTGGCCCTGCCGTTACACGTAATTGGCATGGTGCCGGCAACCGACAACCGCCCCGGCGTAAATGCATACGTCCCCGGCGACGTGATCCGGATGCACTCGGGTAAAACCGTGGAGGTGCTCAATACTGACGCTGAGGGGCGCATGCTGTTGGCAGATGCCCTTTCGTATGCCCAAACATACAAGCCGGCGCTGGTGTTTGACCTCGCCACCCTCACAGGCGGCGCAGTGGTTGCCCTGGGACGCACTGCTGCTGCAGTCATGACAAACGAAACCGAAGGTGCAGCTGAACGCATTGAAGCAATTGAGGCTGCCGGCCGGGAGAGCGGTGACCTTGTCCACCGACTACCCATGTTTGCTGCATATGGCGATCAACTGAAAAGCAATGTGGCAGACATCAAAAACGTTGGGGGGAGGGAGGCCAGTTCTATAACTGCCGGTAAATTCCTCGAACATTTTGTAGACTACCCTTGGATACACGTAGATATTGCCGGCCCGGCATTTCTGCATGAACCCAAACCTTACCGTCCCTACGGCGGGACCGGATTTGGTGTGCGCCTCCTCGTAGAGTTTCTGAGGAACTACGCCAGTCCGCGTAAAAAGAAATAGAGCCTCTTGAGGCTGCATATATAGATTGTTCTCATGAAAACGAAACCTCGTATAGCGATTTCGCTTGGGGATCCGAATGGCATTGGTCCGGAAGTAACGCTGAAAAGCTTGCAAGACAGCCGGCTTTTGAAATATGTGGATCCTGTCATTATTGGTGATGCAGCGGTGCTCAATACCCACCTGGAGCATTTGCAGTTGCGTGACCTGAACATCAGGGTTGTACGCGACCTTACAGATGCCGCGCCGGGTGATCAGGTGATCACGGTGCTTGATATTAGCGATGGCAGCGAAGCCAATGTCGCGTTTGGGGAAATTACAGAAGCTGCCGGCGCACTTTCGATGAAGGCCGTCGAGCAAGCCGTTGATCTTTGCATGGAAGGTGTTGTTGATGGCATGGTCACCGCACCAATTTCGAAAGAAGCCATTTCCATGGCGGGTTACCAGAACAAGGGGCACTCTGGGTTCATCGCGCGCCGCACCAACTCCAAGTCCCATACGATGATGATGGTTTCGGAAGAAATGCGTGTGGGCCTCATCACCGAACATGTGCCAATTTGGGATGTGCCAAAGAAGATTACAAAAGAGGCGATTCTGGAACGGGTGAACATACTCTCGCACAGCCTCATCAATGACTTTGCCGTCGATCGGCCACGGATTGCGATACTTGGTCTCAATCCCCACGCAGGAGATGGTGGCTTGTTGGGGCGCGAGGAGCAGGATACCATTATGCCGGCCATCGAAGCCAGTTGCGAACAGGGGCATCTGGTGTTTGGGCCATTCCCTGCGGATGGCTTTTTTGCAGTTGGCGGATTCCGGAATTATGACGCCATCCTCGCGATGTACCACGACCAGGGATTAATTCCGTTCAAAACAATTGCCTTTGGACATGGTGTAAATTACACCGCAGGTTTACCAATCGTAAGAACTTCACCCGATCACGGCACAGCGTTTAATATAGCCGGCCAGGGCAAAGCTTCTCCGGCAAGCATGCGCAGCGCAATTTATCTTGCACTGGATATCGTACGCCAGCGCAATGTTGCCCAGGTGCCAGAATAAACGGGTACCGTACATTATTCAATACCACTTTAGAAATTGCCGCGTATTGCTGGCATGAATTCTGATAGTCCTCTGTACATTGGTCCACTCCACATACTTACCCCGTTTGAACGATGGAAACGCTCGATGTAGATAATCTGGAAGATGCTGTCCCGTACAGCGTGATTGCCAAAGGTTATGACTTTATCATGTCGCATGTAGATTATAGCATGTGGGCGGAATTCACCGACGGCTTGTTGTGGCACCTGCATCCCAACCCTGTATCCGTCCGTGAACTGGGGTGTGGTACGGGCACTTTTGCCCTGCATCTGCAACCCCTGGGCGAATACGAGTATACAGCCACAGATATCTGCGCAGAAATGATTGATGTTGCGCGGGACAAGGTGAAAGAAGCCGGCTGTGAAATTGCGTTTGAGGTTGAAGACTTTAGCAACTACACCGTTAAGTCGCCCCACGACGTAATTATCCTGCTTTATGATGGCCTCAATTACCTCGTGGAGGAGGAGAAAATAGCGTCGTTATTTGCCTGTACATATAAGGCCCTGAAGCCCGGTGGGATCTTCTTTTTTGATCAGAGTACGCCGGCTAATTCCATCAATAACGAAGAATTTTTCAGAGATGAAGGGGAAATGGATGGATTTTCGTATGTTCGGGGCAGCCAATATGATCGCGAAACACGGCTGCATACGACAACCTTCGAGATCAAAACGAGTGGCAAGACCTTTTTCGAGAAGCACGTACAGCGCGCTTATACCATGCAGCAGATAAAAACGCTGGTGCATCGTGCAGGGCTTGAAATTGTACACGCTTTTGACGGATTTTCGTCTGAAGTAGCCAGCGAAGACTCTGAGCGAATCCACTGGGTTGTCCGCCGGCCGGCCTGATTTTTCAGGCTTGCAATGCGCAGGGCCGGGACCCAACCAAGCCGGACATCTGCAAAAAAGTGGTGCATAATTGAAACTTAGTTTTTATTTATCGAATACATGCACCCATAATTAATGACTACCGGTTGTGCATAACGCATGAACCTGGCCTGACAAATCTGATATAGCACATTGATTGAATTAAAAGACGTATCCATCTCCTACCCTTTGCCTAACGGCACAAATCGAACGGTTCTAGAAAACTTGTCCTTAAGGATCGATCAGGGTGAAATGGTTTATCTGATCGGGCAGACGGGAAGCGGCAAGAGTACATTGCTGCGTATGTTGTACATGGACCTGATCCCTGATCGCGGCATCTGCCGCATTGGCGACTACCGGTCCGACATGATCCGCCCGAAAGACATCCCCTATCTTCGCCGTTCGCTTGGCGTTGTATACCAGGATTTTCAGTTGCTGCCAGATCGCACCGTATTTGAAAACGTCGCGTTTGCGCTGCATGTAACGGGTAAAAAAGGCAACGTAGTAAAAAATCGTGCAATGCAGGTATTGGCCCGTGTTGGGCTTTCGCATAAAAGCCGGCGCTTTCCCCACGAAATTTCTGGTGGTGAGCAGCAGCGCGTATCTGTCGCCCGGTCTATTGTCAACGAACCCTGGATTCTGCTTGCCGATGAGCCCACGGGTAACCTTGACCCCCGCGTGGCGGATGAAATCCACAAGCTGCTCCTCAGTCTGAACCGCCAGGGCATGACCGTGCTCATGGCCACCCACGATTACCGGCTGGTCAAAAAGTATCCTGCCCGAACGCTGGCGTTGATGAACCAGCAAATTGTCGAAGTACAGGCCCAGGCCCTGTAACCCATCTCCAATAGCTCTTTTTTGTCGCATACCCGGCTGATTTAACCAGTCGGATGCGCTCTACTGCGCTTCATTTTCGAACTTCCAGCAGTTTTACATTCTATCCCCTATATTTCGGGTCGAAAGCTTAAACCACCGCAACCCTCTTTAAGCTTCTCCAATTGTTAGGTGGCCAAGGCCCTCCTATACGCACCTCATTGAGCGATAGTGCAGAAGATTCTGTTACGCGACTTGTTGTGTACCAATTGGTATTCCTGTAATTCCCACAATATTGTATGTAGCTATATGGAGATTCTTGAGCATTTTATTGGTTTTATGAATGACCTCCTGGCCTACCCGCTCATCTTCTTCCTGTTGGGCACGGGTATCTGGCTGACCTTGAGGCTTAGTTTTGTGCAATTTCGCCGGCTCGGGCATGGTATTGCGGTGACCACTGGTAAATATGACGATGAAGATAAACCCGGGGATGTGTCCCATTTTCAGGCGCTGACAACTGCGCTCTCAGCAACGGTAGGTATTGGTAACATCGCAGGGGTAGCCATTGCGATTCACTGGGGTGGCCCCGGTGCGCTGTTCTGGATGTGGGTGACGGCGTTGCTTGGTATGGCAACAAAATATAGTGAGGTAACCCTCGCACAGCACTTCCGCCAGGATCTGGGTACCAATGATCGCGCTGGTTCTGTTGCCGGCGGTCCTATGTATTACATCGAACATGGTCTGGGCAAAAGTTGGAAGCCCGTTGCCGTGTTCTTTGCGTTTATGCTCATGGTCACTTCTTTCATGACTGGCAACGCAATCCAGGCCAATACCGTTGCTACACAGATGTACGCAAACTTTGGTATTTCTACCTGGATTACCGGTATCATCACGGCCACGATCGTTGGTATTGTTATTATCGGCGGTATCAAGCGTATTGGTCGCGTGACCAGTATCCTTGCCCCCGTGATGGCAGCCATTTACGTGGTTGGCGCGCTCTTGATTATCGGATCTGACGTTGGTGCTGCTTTTAGCGCACTCGGGACCATTTTCTCAGAAGCGTTTAATCCTACCTCTGGTGTAGCCGGAACTGGTATTGGTGTTTTCTTGATGACGATGCAACGTGGGGTACAGCGCGGGCTGTTCTCGAACGAGGCTGGTCAAGGTTCTGCACCGATTGCACACTCCGCGGCTAAAACCGATGAGCCGGTTTCTGAAGGCGTTGTTGCGCTACTCGAACCGTTCATTGATACCATTATCATCTGTACGCTGACCGGTATCGTTGTTATTAGCACGGGCGTATGGCAAGATAAGTTTGACACAACCCTGGAATTGGGGGATGGTAATATTTCCTATGTAGTAGGGGATACCAATGTCGGCTTTGAGCCAACCACTTCGCCAGACGCGCTACGCTTCGATGGTGGCGATGAAGCTGACGCAGAGATGCCGCAGCTTGCCTACTTCGACATTCCTGTAGGCCAGGTATTTACAGATGCCGATCAGACCCAGCTCTTCCAGGGTACAATTTATCCCGGACAGGCCCGGGCCGAAGGGGCAAACGGACAGGAATATACCGTCCTCTATACCCAGGCTGCGCGGAGTAGCTCGCCGCTTACTTCACTTGGCTTCGAAAAAGGCCTCGAGCCTATGGGGCTTGGCTGGCTTGGCAAATACATCGTACTTATTTGTGTATTGATGTTTGCCTTGTCGACGGCAATTTCCTGGAGTTACTACGGTGACCGCTGTGCAAACTACCTGTGGGGCGCGAAAGCCATCCTGCCGTATAAATTTGTATATGTCTTGATGCACTTCCTCGGCGCCATTGTCGCAGTAACGACAATCTGGGACCTTGGGGATGTTGCGCTGTCGCTTGTTACCATTCCGAACGTTATAGCATTGTTCATGCTGTCCGGCCTGGTTAAGAAGTTGACCGACAAGTATTTCGAAGAAAAACCCTGGGAGAAATAAACCCATCCGAAATACACTATTTACGAGGGGGGCGTGCAGCAGCATGCCCCCCTTTTTTATTACATGATATCGTGTCTGTAAGCGCCCGAAGTGGCGAGACGCTTTACGTCTCATCTTGGGATCAGCCTTGAGAGATTACGATTTAGGCTGGTTTTGATTACAAAACCTGCTTGTTTTTGCGTACATCACATGCGGGGTAAAGCTTGTCGGGATTTGCTTCTCCTCAAATAATTACTGGCTTAAATGCCCGCCAGGGACTTAAATAAGCGGTTTTAAGGTGTGGTGTCACAAAAATGTGTTTTATTTATGGGAGGAATAGCAGGTTGGGCATGGTCCTTGTAATTCAATTGGTTGTAATTAAAAACAAACTCAGTCAAACTCATGCAGCATCCGTTTCGTACCTCGCATGACTTTGCTCCCCACTCAGTGCGCTTCAACGGAAGAATTAAAGAAGGGTCCCTCCAGACCAAAGATCAGATCCGTTGGGCCAGACCGAAATTTGAGACTACCCTTTCAAGAGTAGCAAAACGCATTCGCTTCGATGCGAATCTGGTGCACAGACTCCAAGCTGTGACCAACTGATAAAAACAAATGGCACAAGGTTGATGATGCAACACTGCCTTTAAGTGCCCTGGGAGAATAAAACGGACCCACGTTTTATCAGGCCTATTGCACCTTGCCCTGGTTGACCCGTAAGTTGATCGGCAAGTTGCAATAGGCTTTTTTGTTTACAGGTATGCATTACGATTTTTTGGCGCTGGGTGACTCTTATACCATTGGGGAAGGCGTGGATCTGGCGGAAGGGTGGCCGGCCCAACTCGTTGAACTTCTGGCAGAAGACGCACTCCATTTTAACCCACCTAACATCATCGCCCAAACGGGCTGGACCACCGACGACTTACTCACGGCACTCGATACACAAAAACCCTCATCCCGTTACCATCTGGTCTCGCTGTTGATTGGCGTGAATAACCAGTACCAGAGTTTGGACATTGCTGCGTACCAGCAAGGCTTTGAACAGCTACTCGAGCGTGCTATTGCTTACGCTGATGGGGTGGCCGGCCGTGTGCTTGTTTTGTCCATTCCCGATTGGGGCGTCACCCCGTTTGCGCAAAAGGATGAATCACGCAGTCCTGCACAAATAGCAGAGGAGATTGATGCCTTTAACAAGATCAATTGTAGCGTGGCCTATCGCGCAGGCTGTATGTATGCTGACGTGACTGTCCTGACGCGTGAGCACAAAATGGATACACATGCCTGGGCTGCTGATGGCTTACATCCGGGCCCCCTGCTTTACACACACTGGGCGCGTAAACTGCAGCCACAACTGCGACTTCGCCTGACTGCGTGATGCTCCGGATTCTGGTCAGTGCATGTAGCAAGGCTGCGACATCTAAAAGGTTGCAATGGCCGTTTTTTCGCTTTATGCTGTGATATGGCAACGTGGAGCGGAAATTGCCGGCGTTGATTACATCCGCGGACCAAGCAAAGTAAAGCAAATGAACCACAGCTTACTAATTGGCAGTCTGTTGCTTTTGATATGCAGCAGCTGCGTACAATCTAATAAACTTGCCCAGCATCCCCTGGACGGCAAACGCGTTGCCGTGGTTTCCGAAATACCGCAAGCCCCCTTTGCAGATTTTAACATGACAATTTTTGACCGGGTGGGGCAGGATGTACCCATCGCCAATATGGGCGAACCCGGGAGCCGGGAAATTCCTCCACTTGTGGTGCACAAATCAGACGTGAGCGATGCCCCGCAGGGGCCAGCAACCGAAGTCCATGCGCTGATCGATAGCGTATTGATAGCCTTTGACATGTCAGCACACATGATTGATGCAACGCATAACCGAAGCGCCTCCATGATGCGGTTTGAGCCGGTTGCAGACAGCGATGGTGCAGAGTATCAGCTTGAAGTAGCCGTCGAAGATTATGGTATCGGCGCAGATGCTTGGGACGGGACAGCCTATTTTGAAGTGATGGGGCAGGTTAAGCTCGTGGAAGCAGCCAGTGGAGCCACAATTTGGGAAGGTGAAGTTATGGAGATTACAACGGTCTCCAGTGCGCTATTGCAGGTAGGCCGGCCTGCTGGTGATCTGAATACGCCGGCGGATATGTCTCGACTATCGTTCCTCGAAATGCAGAGTGTGCTCAAAGGGCTCGCTGCGTATGCTTCCATCCAATTGACGGCTCCGTTTCAGGAAGCCTATTTCAAAACCTATAACCGTGAGTCGGCACGCTTCGACAGCCGGCAGCAGGACGATCGATTCAGCGCTGCTTCTCCACGTAGTCTATAATGCGATAGGCAATGGCCTGCGCAAGCGCAGGTGAGTTGCCCCAGGCCCTGTTGTTGGCAATGATGTTAAGTTGCGCCTCCTGTTGATGGGCCTGAAATGCCAACGCTGTGACATCGAGTATCATGTCGTTGCCACCTTTGCTGTTTACAATGGCGTCTACCGGCTTTTCAAAAGGATACGCTTGTGCGTATGCTTTTGCGTAGCTGAGCCGGAGCGGCGTAAGCAGGCGCGCAACAACAGAGCGGTCTGCTGCTGAGAACAGTTTGTTGCAGCGTTGCCACTGGTCCCTAAGCGGAGGGAGCCACGTCCAGTGACTGAACACAAAACCCAGCCCTGTGCTTTCGAGCCACGCAAAGTAGGCCGGCGTCAATAAGTGGGGAGACCGTATTTCGAGATGCCCCTGCACGTCATTGGGCAAGTTCTTAAAAAAGCCATCGAGTTCGGCAATATTCTGTACATCCGAAGGGCTATCTGCCACCCGTTGATACGACTGCTCAAAAATAATCCCTTTTAATCGAC
>JBCCIM010000138.1 GCA_039111535.1 Bacteroidota bacterium
CTCCTGACTAAAGTACGTAAACAACTTAAAACATGGTTACGTCGTGATCCTCCTCCATCAATTGTTGTACAAGGCGCATCCAAAGCCTCTGATGTCTCTGCTTTAAAGGATGATGAAACTGCTGGTAGAAGGAATTGAACTACACTCCCAATACACAAATCGTTATTAACCTAAACAGCAAAGACTTTAGAAGCAACAGTATTTCTTTGCCTTGTTTATGGGTAAAATAGCGTTAATATCGTATCGGCATTTGAAAAGTGAATGCGCGTAACAGAAAGCCGGCGAGCATCTGCTGTTGTTCGCCAATGTTGTGTAGGGGGAATCTGAATCTTTACTAGCTTTTATTTTCAAGCAAGTTGGACCAGTATAAACGTGAGGAAAGAGGAATTAGATGAAGAAATGCGCTACGCTGCCGATTTCTTACCAGAGAAGAAAGCGTGTTTTAAGTCTTTGTGACTGATCTGGCTTTGGATGTCGCTGAGATGGCAAATCTGGTAGATCAACCTCGCCGGCAAAAGCAACCGGCTGTAGGGATTGGGCTTACATGCTATTGCAGGGTTTCCTGACATGAAAAGCCGCCTGCTTCTCACAAGATGCGAGAAGCATCGCCAGTATACCTATGCAGTCGAACAAGGCGCCAAGCAGGGTGTATGCAGAAGCAGTACCTTATTTATCTCGTCTGGTTTATGCACTGGATTCACAAGGTGGCTTTGAAGGCAAGCACGGGGATTTTGAATTATTACAGGTAGACAAGAGGGAGAACCATTGATAAAGTTCACCGCTGCGCATTTGGCCGGCGCAAAAACAAGGAATGACCTGATCGATATAGCTGCCGCAAATGGTGTCAGTGTCAAAAAGGTACTGAGAACCTTAAAGTATGAGATAGAGCTAAGCGAGCTACAGAGCGAACTGGTCAATCTGCAACAGTGGATCGCCAAAAACCGCATGCGGGTTGCGGTAATTTTTGAAGGGCGAGATGCTGCCGGCAAAGGGGGCTCTATCAAGCGGTTCAAAGAGCATCTGAACCCACGTTCATCTCGGGTTGTAGCGCTAAACAAACCGACAGAAGTGGAAAAAGGGCAGTGGTATTTCAGACGGTACATAAAAGAGCTGCCCAATCCTGGTGAAATCGTCTTTTTTGACAGGAGTTGGTACAACCGGGCGGTTGTTGAGCCGGTGATGGGATTTTGTAGCGATGAGCAATACCAACGGTTTATGGTACAGGTGCCTGAATTCGAGCACTTGCTGCACGAGGACAATGTGAAGGTGGTCAAATTCTGGTTTTCCATATCTAAAGAAGAGCAAAAGAAACGGTTTGATTCCAGGTTGGAAAATCCGCTCAAACGCTGGAAGTTTAGCCCCGTAGATATGAAGGGGCAGCAATTGTGGGATCGCTACACGCATTACAAAGAGCAGATGTTTAGCAAAACCCACACGAATTTTAGTCCCTGGATCATTGTTAAAACCAATGACAAGAAAAAGGCGCGCCTTGAGAGCATCCGATATGTGTTATCCCAATTTGAATATGAAGGGAAAGGGACTTCAGGTATCCAACTGTTACCGGATCCGAATGTGATTGTCAGGTACCATCGCAGTGCAGTCCAAATTGATATCTAGGGAATAAGATGACAACAGAAGTTATTACCAGCGATAAAGGTTTGACGAGCGAAAAACCTGCTAAGGAAGAGAAAACGCTGACCAGCGAAGAAGTTGCACTGCTTAACTCGAAGGTGGGGTTGAGGGCCCTCTTCAAAAGCAGAAAAGTTAATACCAAAAAGGCACTCGAGGAAACGAAGTACGAATTCAAATTGAAGGCCTTACAGGAGCAATTGATCAAGTTGCAAACCTGGGTGATCAAGAACAACAAAAAAGTTGTAATTCTTTTCGAAGGACGCGATGCGGCAGGGAAGGGCGGTGCCATTCGTCGGATTACAGAATACCTCAATCCGAGACAATTCAATATTGTAGCACTCGATGTACCCACTGCAGACGAGAAAAACCAGTGGTTCTTCCAGCGATACATCAGCCATTTGCCTCGGCCGGGCGAAATTGTCTTTTACGATCGGAGTTGGTACAATCGGGCTGTTGTCGAGCCTGTAAACGGGTTTTGTTCGGAAGCAGAATACAAAACCTTTATGGGGCAGGTTAACAATTTTGAGGAAATGCTGATTCAGTCAGACACGTTTCTCATCAAATTCTACTTCTCGATCACGAAAGAAGAACAGGCCCGTCGGTTTGTAGACATCAAAAAGAACCCATTAAAGCGCTGGAAAATGACGCCAGTAGACGAAAGAGCGCAAGAGTTGTGGGAAGATTATACGCGTTTCAAAGAGGCCATGTTTAAAACAACCCACACGGCGTTGGCTCCCTGGGTCATTGTAGATGCAGATCAGAAATGGAAAGCGAGGTTGGCAGCCATATCGCACATCCTCGAAGCGATTCCCTATGAAAAAGAACAAGTTGCTGTTCAGGATGTGTCTCAAGATGCTTGAGCGTTTAAAACGCGGCAACTAGCAGGATGCAGATTACAATTTTTTAACTTTTAGAGTTGAATACTTTTTGTAGTGGGGCGTTAGAGACTTGTGTGCAACTCCCTCATGTCTGTTTTGCCCATATGGTTTAGCGTGAGGCGTTGTCCGGTTCTCTATCAACGACGGTGGTGTCGGGTGATGCCCCGGGCGCCATTACAACCCACGCGCAAATATGGCCCATACAGACCAAGTCCCTGTCGACTCGCAGTTCCACGCAAAGAGTACGGGTGAAGATGTACTCTCCGATTTAAATCTCGCCGGCAAGGTGGCGATCGTCACGGGTGGCTACAGTGGCATAGGGCTCGAAACAACCCGTGCTTTGGCTGCAAAAGGAGTGAAAGTGGTTGTGCCCGTCCGCTCACGGCAAAAGGCAGAAGCCAACCTGAAAGACATAGCCGGCGATGTTGAAATGGCTGAAATGGACCTCGGCGATTTAGCTACAGTCCATGCTTTCGGCAAATCCATGGTTCAAGTGTTACCCCGGCTCGATTTCCTGATTAATAATGCCGGCATTATGGCCAACCCGGAAACGCGGATTGGCCCCGGCTGGGAATCTCAGTTTGGCGTAAATCACATGGGCCATTTTGCACTTACGAAGGCACTAATGCCCTTGCTCGAAAAGCGCCCTGGTGTACGGGTTGTGTGTCTTACTTCCACAGGGCACAAGCTCAGTGACATTCGCTGGGACGATATCCAGTTTGAATCCGATAACTATGACAAGTGGGTAGCCTACGGGCAATCGAAAACGGCCAACGCATTGTTTGCCCGTGGCCTCGCTTCAAGGTTGAAGCAATCTGGGGGGCAGGCGTTTTCGGTTCATCCCGGTGGCATCTTCACCCCGTTGCAGCGGCATCTGCCCAAAGAAGAAATGGTCGCGCTGGGTTGGATAGATGAAGACGGTAACCCAACAGAACTCGCAAAACAAGGCTTCAAAACGCCACCCCAGGGATGTTCAACTACCCTCTGGGCGGCTACGTCAGATTTGCTTGAGGGCAAAGCGGGCGTCTACTGCGAAGACTGCAATGTGGCCGCGCTTACAGATCCAGAAAGTCCGATGGCACGGTACGCAGGTGTTAATGCCTACGCTTGTGACTCTGAAGCCGCTGAGCGGTTGTGGGCCACAAGCGAAGCACTGCTCGATAAGGCCTGAAAGAGGTTTATTTAACCAGGTGCATGACCCTGGTATCACGAAAGTCGCCGGCTTCCAGTCGATAGAAATAGATGCCGCTTGGCATCTCCGTTGCATCGAGTGATACTTCATGCCATCCTATGGCTTGTTCAGCCTCCACGAGCACATCAACGAGCCGGCCCTGGATATCGAAGACCGACAACACAACAGTTGCCGGCTGCGGGAGCGCGTAACGGATGCGTGTCGACTGATTGAACGGATTGGGATAGTTCGTCTCGAGAGCAAATTCGAGGGGAATATCAGCAGATGCTGTAGCTACGTTGGTACAATTGGTACTTTCGACATTCTCGATGCGCATCAACCAGGTCTGGAATGCTTCGTCCTGGGCTTCACAAAGTGCAGTGTTATCAAACAAGAAGGTGTCTAGCGCTGATAAACTGACAAAGCTCGGGGGGATGGTACCGCTTAGCGGATTGGCATACACGCGTAAATCTTCCAGTAGCGACAGGTTGCTAAGCGAGGCAGGCAGGGGGCCGGTAAGGGCATTTTCGTGTATCCAGATTTTTTCAAGGGTTGCTATGTCACCAAGTTCGGGCGGGATGGAGCCTGTTAACTGGTTTTCGTAGAGCTCAATACGGTTCAGCGAACCCATATTGCCAAGTTCAGGTGGGATTTGCCCGGTTAACTGATTTGCATCGAGATCCAGGGCGAACAAATTGTCGAGGCTGCCCAGTGAAGCTGGAATAGATCCAGTCAGGTCATTCTGGCTGAGAATAAGAAAGCGAAGGTTTGTCATGTTGCCTAACTCAGCAGGGATTTCTCCAGAAAACCGGTTGATGGCCAGCGACAACAGGTCTAGCTTTTCCAGATTACCCAGCTCTGGTGGTATCGGGCCGGTGAGTTGGTTGATCTGGGCATAAAAGGTGAACAGCTCTGTAAGGTTGCCCAGCTCAGGCGGTAATTCTCCAGAGAACCTGTTGCCTTCAAAGAAGATCTCGCGCAGGTTTGTCAGGTTGCCTACTTCTGCAGGAATGGTACCCGAGAACCCATTTGCGCTCAATGCAATTTTCTCCAGGTTCGTTAACAATCCGATTTCTACGGGCAACGACCCGTTCATATTGTTGCCGGCGAGATTCAGTTCGGTAAGGTTGGTCAGCTGTGTAAGCTCAATAGGAAATTGACCCGTGAAGTCATTGGCGGCCAGATCCAGGATGGATAGGTATGATAAATCTCCAAGGCTAGCGGGAATGCTACCCGATAAATCGTTGTTGTCCAAAGACAACTGTTCCAGGCTGGTCATATTCCCAAGTTCAACTGGGAGCGAACCAGTGAGGCTATTCACCTCAAGATTGAGCACAGTCAGCAAAGACAGGTCGCCCAACTCAGGCGGGATCCCGCCTTGCAGGTTGTTGCGCCGCATGGCCAGCATGGTTAATTCGTCGAGATTGCCCAATTCAGCGGGGAGAGTACCATTCAGGGAATTACCGTTGAAGCCAAAGTCAATTTCGGTAACGCGGCCAGCCTCAACTGTGATGCCATTCCAAAGACTGACGCGGGTTGACAGCCAGTTGGTGTTATCTCCCCAATTATCACCATCGGTTGCGTTGTACAGGGCTACGAGGGCGAGGGAATCCTGCATGGTCACTTGCGCGCTAGCGAAGGGATTGCATGTGACGAGGACGAGCAGGAGGCTGATCAATCGTTCCAAAACTGTACCTGAGAATTAGATTCACGCTTCAAGATGCCGGCAATCGAGGGCAAAGCCATCGAGTTCTTTTAGCATTTACTTTCGGAAAAGTAAGCCCGCGATAAGAAAATCGCAACAAAGTCCTGTACGAGATTGCCGCGCACAGATGTGGTTGTTCGCAAGATATTACCTGGTCCCGAATTGCAGAACAAAAAGGTCGACTTTAACGCAAAACGTGGCATCATGCTATGATTTGCTACATTATCACTCTTCAGACGCAGCCACAATCCGGCGAATCATGCCGTGCTAAGGAACGGCTTTTCAACGTCGATAAATCCGTGAGCGAAGTGGCCCATGAACTGGGATTCAAATATCCGCAGCATTTCAGCCGGCTCTTCAAAAAGCGGGTGGGAATGGCACCCAACGTATTCCGCAATCGGAGCTAATTGGGTTGCACCTTACTTTCCTTGGACACGCTATGCAGAACTGCACCTTTTTCGTCATACCAGGTAAAGGTGAGCGTAGCCGGCGCAGGAGACACACTAACCATCAGAAATCCGCCCGAAGCTTCTGTTTGTGTATACGGCTGCCTGATCAAACCCTCAGGATCTGTAGACTTGGGATCACCGGGTTTACGGCCGAGGCGTGCATTCGCATCCACCAGCGCGCCCGAAGAGAACTCCTCTATACCCGTTGGATGTACGGAATGATATTGCCAATGCCTGTCGCCTGTGATAATGTAGAAGTGATTCTTATCCAGGCCCGTTGCCTGCAGCCAGGCAAAAAACGCATCTCTTTCGTGGCGGAAGCCACCGTGGTTGGTATGGTTGTCGGTTTTGCGTAAGTCGTCAGGACCAATCATGGGGGTAGGGGACACGAGAAGCTTGAACGTTGCATCACTTTCAAGCAGCGTTTGTTTGAGCCAGGCCTTTTGCTCAGCCCCCCAGATCGATTTGTCCGGGCCATCGGGCGTTGCATTTGGGCTCCGGTACATTCGGTTTTCGGGAAGCCAAATCTGTAGGTCCTTGTTAATGCGATGGGTACGGTAGTTTTTTGCCGTGCTATCACCCTGCGATACAACAGGGAGTTGCTCAAACACGAGCTGTCGTGCTAACGCCGGCGACGGTGCGTAGTCGCCCGTGTTGTCTGCGTCGTCGATGCGGTAATCGTGGTCGTCTATCATCCAATAAGTAGGGACAAAAGCAAACAACTGATGGTATCGTGGTTGCGCAAATTGTTCGTGCCATTTCTGGCGCATGGCTTCTCGGGTTTCTGCGCGTCCTTCATATGGGGTGTCGTAGTACACGTTGTCACCTGTACCGATGAAAAAGTCTGGTAATAGCGATTCGATAGTAGCCAGGGACGGATAGCCTAGGGCTTTATCGGGTCCTGCGTATGGCGCACGTGCGTTTTGGGTATCGGTGCCGTGAAAGCGGGCATAGTTCATGCCGGTGACTACGGCAAAGGAATTAGAAGCTTGCTGGTTGGCGCCGGGTAAGGTTTTGAAGATTGCCGTTGGGCCGACAACGAGTGCATTCGATGTTTGCCCAATCCGTGTAGTACAGCGATAGAGGAGGCCGGGCTTGAGGGTGTCAAAGGTTGCTCGAGCAATAAAGTCGTGTTGCGCTGTTGCAGCTATTTGTTGGGTTATAATTGGTGCCTGTGCATCATCAATGGTATCTATTGTAAACTCGACAAAACCGGGTATGCCGGTCGGGTTGCCATTGGCATCCGGGCTGTCGGAGGTAAGACGGACCTGGACAAATGCTGTGGTTGAAGTAACCTCGCCTACCATGATGCCCTGTTTGGCTGATGGAGTCGTAGCCTCTGTGCACATCATGCTTGTAATTGCAAGCAGATATAATACCCATGGGGCACAGTTCGCTGTAATGCTAGTCATGATGCAAAACCACAAAATTAAATGGTGTTAATGCTGTATCATCAATGCTGCCCAAAACTGAGGACCATCCTGCAAAGTCGAATTCAGTTGTGGGCTGGGGTTCATCAGATAAATTTATGAGCACCATGAACTCGCCTGTTGCATGGACGCGTTTGAAAGCAAGCAGGTTTTTGTTTTCAAGCGCAACGGGAACGTACTCACCCTGCCGGAAAGCCGGCTCTGCTTTGCGCAGCGCTATCAACGAGCGGTACAGGTGCCACACCGAGTTGGGATCCTCTTGCTGCGCGGATAACGCCAGGCTATGGATCGCCTCGGTATTGTGATACGACACATCCCACCATTCCCCCGTGTCTTTATGGAATGCAGCGGTGCCAGGGGTGTCTGGATCGGTAGTCCAGGGGAAAGCATCTCGAATGGGGAGGTAGTCAGCATCGAACTTGATGTGATGCAGGATTTTGCCTGGTACGCCAAGCTCCTGGGCATAAAATATGGATGGAATGCCAGGCATCAAAAGAGTCAGCGGAGCGCCAAGTCGAACCATGCCTTCGTTTTCTTCAACCATGCTGGCCCACCGGTAGGTATCGTGGTTCTCCACAAAATTGACCGCGTACCCTGTGCCTGTGAACTTCTCCTGGCTTTCCAGCACAATACTGTGGACCCGGTCTGGATCTATTGTGATGCCTGATTGATTTGCGTTGCTGTACATGTCGTGAATGCCATCTGCGCCTGTAAGCGCAAACCTGAGCTGAAAATTGAAGGATGCATCTGCACCGCTTGCGCTGATCATTTCATCGCCAAAATCTTCCCAGTTTGATTGCTCTCCAACAATAAACAGGTTGGGATTAATTGCCCTGCAAGCTTCAAATATAGGCTGCCAAAAATCGACATACATATTGGTGATGATGCCTTTGTAATCCAGGTCATCCATGATGTGATCGATCCGGAAGCCGTCTACGCCGTCGTCAAAATTACCATCGCCATTTGGATCAACCCAGTACAGGTAATAGTTGTGCATCCATTGCCTGACGCGCGGGTGATTAAGGTCAAGATGTGCGATATGATGCTCGCCATCCGGCCAGCGGCGGAAGGTATGCAACGGGGTGCCCAGGGGCATAAAAAGTTGCGCGGGGTCAGCGTTCAGGGAGTCGGTGTAGTAAATGAAATCACTGTTCGGAGAGTCCGGGTTATTGAATGATTCATCAAACCAGGGATGCCCGCTCGGGGCGTACTGGGTTTCCATATCCATCAAAAACTTCATGCCTTTTTTGTGCACCGCGCGCACGAAGTTTAAGTAGTCGTCTTTGGTGCCAAATTCCGGGTCTATTTCCTCGTAATCGGTGGGGAAGTAGTTGTGGTAGAATTCGGAAGCGTAAAGCGGGGTAAACAAAATGGTGGTTACGCCCAGCTCTTGGAGGTAGTCGAGCTTCTCTACAAAGCCGTTAAGGTCGCCGTGTCGATCGCCGTTGGAATCATAGAAGCTCCGGGGCATCACGTGGTAAATGACTTCGTTGTGCCAGTCTGTAGGTTCAGCCAGGGTAGGTGATTCGGCTGGCCGGCAAGCTGTGAGCGACACCAAAGCGATGACAAGGGTCCAGTAAAGTGCGGGGGATGGCGCGGCATATTGCATTTTCAGATTCCAGGCTTTGCTGTACTACATGGAGCTAAGCTAACAATCAATCAGGTAGCGTGCATGATATAGAAATATTGCCAATACAACAGGGATGCAATTAGTTCTCCTTTGATCGGCTATCATGGCTGCTGTTTTCTCGGATCAAGGGCGAGATGACGATATTGGAGGATTCTGCAAGCGCTACGAGCAGGTTATAACGATGAAAGTGTATTTGCTAACTGCTAAAGGCAAATTCCTGATGCTTGCGTTGGTAACGTTGTGGATTTGAGGATTTGTCTATGACGCAGAAACTGCACCACCTCTGACTTCCTGCAGCAGGTGCCGGTTGGCAAAGCAGCCGCGATTAATCAAAACGTAGCGGGACTCAACTAGCCCTGGATAATTACGCATCGAGGCGCTTATCTTAACATGCGCCTGCATAGTCTGACTCCCCACCATTCCTGCTATCATGACTTCAATACTCCGAATTGGCCAATGGTCGCTTGTTCATGCGCTGTTTTTGTGCGCTTTTGCCCTTATTAACTCACCGTTGCGGGCGCAGCAACTCGAAGTAGACAAGAAGTGGAGCCAGCGTTTTGGTGGGGCGATCGAGTTTGGCGACAACATCGAAGAATTGGTGGTGACCAAAGATGGGTTGTATGCGGTTGGATCGTATAGCCGGGTAGGCAATCTGCCGGCTGAAGGGGTCGCGCGTTGGGAAGGTACCCACTGGGAGCCATTACTGGGCGGGACCTGCAATTTTGAAGACCCCATCCGATTCAACGCGTATTGTGAGTTTCAGACCGTATATGCCCAAAACGACACGCTCTACGGGCTCGCTACGGTGCGCACCCTTGACGAACCGCTGGTTAGGTTTTCATTACTGCGATGGGATGGCGCCGGCTGGAACAGTGTGTATCGCTGGTCTAGCAGTACCGATTTTGTAAACGACGTAGCGGTCATCGGCGACTCGGTGTACTTCGCCGGTCTCTTTAACCGCGAACTGGATGATGGGAGCAGGGAATCAGTGCGTGGTGTCATCCGCTGGGATGGTCAGGACTGGGAGGCTTTGGGTCGAGTTACCGCGTTTCCAGGTGGTAGTGCTGCTGCCCGTTCGCTTGCAGTTTTTAATGATGAACTGTACCTGGGCGGTGCATTTGCTGAAGTTAACGACATGCCATTCAATCATCTGGCTCGGTGGGATGGAAGTGCGTGGCAAACCGTGGGAGATGTTGATTGGGAACGGTTTAGGAGCGTCAATTCAATTACTGCTTCAGGTGACAGCCTGTACGTTACCGGCAACTATACCGACGTCCTTGGTGCACCTACGCCGTATGGTATTGCCATTTGGGATGGCACATCCTGGGATACTTTCGAGGACCCCAATGCTTCGTTGACAGGCGCAGGGCGCGTTGTTGCTCTAGGTGACTCGATTTTCATTCAGGGCAACATTAACAATCCTGATTTTGGTTTATCTGATACCGGCAATTTTAAAATGGCGGTTTATAACGGCCAATCCTGGCAGGCCGTTCGCGGTCGGTTTGACGGCTCAGCGCTGGTTGGGCAGGTAGATATGGTGGCGTATGAAGGGGAACTGGTTGTCGGATTTAGCCAGGCCGTGCAGCGGTTGACGCCAGATGGTTTCAGATCTCTCGACCGACTCAATACAGGATTAAATGGCATCGTGGAAGACATGGTCGTGGATGCAGAGGGGTTGCTCTACGTTGTAGGTGATTTCAATGAAGCCGGCGGCCAGCCTTCTGTTGCCGTAGCGCGGTGGGATGGCGTTTCCTGGGAAACATACGGGGTTACGTTTGATGGATCTTTAGGAATGGTAGAAGTAGGGGATGGTGTGGTGTATGTGGCTTCGGTTGCCCCGCTATTTCCACGCGCTACGCAAGTAAATGGTATGCCTCTTACTTCAGTTGCCATGCTCAAAGATGGTAACTGGTCGCCCATGCCGGCGCTGCTGGGAAGCGATGCGCCGCAAACGATCCTGGCCATGCATGCAGCGGGTGATGACCTGTATGTAGCCGGGCATCTTAAAAACGAAAACGGCGAGGAGACATCGCTTGTAAAATGGGATGGACAGGCGTGGCGTGATCTCAGCGGAGGCTTCTCATTTACGCATGACATTTTTGACGTTACCTACTATGGCAACGACCTGTATATAGCCGGCGAATTCCAACAAGGTTCAGATGCTCCCGCCAGCCATATTGCCCGGTGGGATGGTACTGCGTGGCAGGCCATAGGCAACGATGATTACCCCGATCAAATAATCCTCAATCTCGAAGTTGTTGCCGATGTCATCTATGCGAGCAGTTTTACCAGTACCTATCGGTGGGAAAACGGGGTTTGGGAAGATCTGGGCTTTATGAGTAGTGATGTGGCTATTCGAGGTGAAACATTGTATGCTGGTGGCGGGGAAATCAGGTTGCCCGAAGTCATTATGCCGGCGGAGAACTGTCAGTTCAACGTGACGGGTGTTATCGAATATGTTGATGCGGAAGTACACCCTTTAGGCTCAGGCACCCATTTCTGTAACCCGCCCGATTTTGTGCAGGACTGGGGCGAGAACCGCGTGGTGAAAGCCATGGCCCTGGGACAGAAAGGAATTTTTATAGGTGGTCAGTTTACGTACGTTGGCGGCTTCCCTTCAAACTACATCGCCTACTGGAGTTTTGATTTGGCTGATGTAGCAGTGGATGTGCACCCAACCGGGGATGCACTTTTGCTTTCGACTCCTTTTCCGAATCCATCCAATGGCCGCATTAGCTCGACGTTTACGCTATCAACATCACAGGAGGTAAGCGTAGCTGTGTACAATGTGCTCGGGCAGCACATGGCAACGCTGATCGAAGGTGAGCAAGCTGCCGGAGAGCACCGCGTTGTTTGGCAAGCTGAAGGTGTGCCGGCAGGGCTTTATTTGTTAAAAATAGTAACCGCAACCCAGACAGCAGTACAAAAAATTATTGTGACGCGCTGATACATCTTCAGATACAACGCCTTGCCGGGCATACCTAGACGGCCGCTTTCACACTTTGAACTGCTGCTCGGCACAATCCGGACAATCCATCCAGCTTTCGCTGGGGATGCTGTTGAATACATCGGGGCCGCGGCCGCGTTCAAAAACAGGCCTGTAGAGTATGTCTCCTTTTTGATGCAGCGTATGACACGTGTGGCACTCGGTGTCATCATTTGCTGCAACGGGCACATAGCCACGGATAATCCAGCCCATGTGCCCCGAATGCGCAGCCAGGCTTTCCAGGGCAGCGCGTACTGTTTTAGATTTGTTGCCTTTGTAATACCGTTCTGCCAGTTCGTTCAACAGAATCAGGGTATGTTCATCAACGGTAAAGTTGATTCTCTTCATAAACGACGATGTCTTAACGAAAAAAGAAAAAAACGAAGGGATTGTCGGGTTGAATAATTCAGCAGTGTGTATTAATATACACACAATTAATCACGGAACAAGGCCTTGCCTCAAAAAATGCCAAATTCAAAACGATATCGCTTAGCGTTGTTGCTACTTTGGGTGGCAGGGCTGCTTATTGCGAATCCGATTTGGCACGCCCTCGACCACATAATGGAGGACCATACTGAAGAAAGAGACGAAGATGTCTCCGGGAGCAGCTGGTCTGCTGAAGCGCATTGTCTGCTCTGTAATGCAGTTACCCCGCTGGTAGAAACGCCCGTTTCGGCTGTTGAGCCGGTATCTGTTTATCATGTCAGCATTGTACGGATTACGGAAAACTCCTGTATTGATTGTCACCTCAGCCGCTCATTCCAATTAAGAGCACCTCCGGTACTGTCCTGAAATTCAACACATATGTTTGGCAGTATAGCCGATCGGTACGGATTTACTGCTTCTATTCTGTTTCATTCAGGTTTAGTACGATGAATCATGCTCGAAGCACTTGCACTGAGTAAACATTATGATGGTCATAAAGCTGTTGACCAGCTTGATCTCAGCATTGACGCCGGCGATGTTTTTTGCTTGCTAGGACCAAATGGCGCTGGCAAAACAACCACCATAAATCTCATCCTTGGTTTTACACGCCCGACTAGTGGGGCAGTCCGTGTTGGTGGATTGGATGTGCAAACACATTTATTAGAGACCAAAAAGCTGCTTGCCTACATTCCTGAGCAGGTTATGCTTTATAAAAATCTTTCCGGGATCGAGAACCTGGCTTATTTTACTGCGCTATCCGGGCAAGACAGTTATCACAAAGACGATCTGCATGATTATTTGCGTCAGGCTGGTCTACAAGAAGAAGCACATGATCGTCGAATCTCTTCCTACTCTAAAGGGATGCGTCAGAAGGTAGGGATCGCGCTTGCATTGGCAAAAGAAGCGAAGGTTTTGTTACTGGATGAGCCTACCAGCGGACTTGATCCTTCTGCTTCTTACGAATTTTCCACGCTGTTGCGAAGCATGAGCCAGCAGGGTGTTGCGGTATTGATGGCTACACATGATTTATTCAGGGCGAAGGAGGTAGGCACGCGAGTTGGCATCATGCACCATGGACGCATTATCCAGGAGTTGGTTGGCAACGAGTTACGCCAGGCTGATTTGGAAGCTATTTATCTGGAGCACATGCATGGCGCCAGTCACATAATAGCGTAAAAACAGCGCGGCTCCCAGATTGTAGATATCGTAGCTCTTCAGGCATGGAATAAGCGCGAACCATTTAGGGTCGATTCCAGAACGAATAGTATTTTGATGCCTCAATATTATGATTTTTCGAATAGTCCAAAAAGAAACCATAAGCATGCTGCGCGACGGCCGCTATAAGTGGACCGCCGGGCTTCTTGTTGTTTTGTTGTCAGGTGCCCTCATAGCTGGATGGCAACATTTTGAGAAAATAGAAAGCCAGCGCTCTTATGCCCAGCAAACAGATCGAGAAATGTGGGTAGGTCAGGGTGAAAAGAATCAGCACTCTGCAGCCCATTTTGGTGTATATGCTTTTAAGCCAACATCTCCGCTGTCTGCTTTGGATCAAGGAGTATTGCAATACACAGGAGTATCTGTGTTTATGGAAGCCCATAGTGTTCAAGATGCCACATACAGGCCTGCCGATGACGCTACAGCAGTCCAGCGCCTGGGCAATCTGACTGCGTCCCTCACGCTTCAGGTGTTACTCCCGCTACTTATTATTTTGCTGACCTTTGGGACTTTCAGTGGAGAAAGAGAACAAGGTACACTCAGGCAATTGTTGAGCCTGGGCGTTTCGCGATGGGTATTGACCCTTGGAAAAGGGTTAGGGGTAACAGCGCCGCTTTTACTGATGCTGATTCCCGCTACGCTAATCGGTATCGCAGCCGTTGCACTATCCACAAACGACGGCAGTGTGTTGTGGGACGGGGGCAGGATATTGATGATGGTTGCGACATACATCTTGTACTTTTCGATTTATATCATCATATCACTACTCGTAAGTGCCCTGGCTGCTTCATCAAGACAAGCCCTGGTAATCCTGTTGGGTTTTTGGATGTTTATCAGCTTTATTGGGCCCCGCCTGGTTACAGATGCAGCTGATTCAAAATATCCTGTGCCTACTGCCAGTACATTCAGTGCAGCCATCCAGGAAGACATGGATGCGCTACCTTCGTGGACGAAGAGAACTGAGACTGTGCAGGTCCGGCTCATGGAAGAGCATAAAGTCGATTCGGTGGCAGCCATTCCTGCAAGTGTAGCAGGGCACACGTTGCTTGAAGCTGAACGGGATGAGACCGAAGTGTATCGAAAGCACTTCGAAGCGTTGGGTGATGTGCATCATCAGCAAGAACAATTCACGCAAAAGGCGGCGTTTTTATCACCTGTACTTGCGGTTCAGCTTGCTTCGATGGGATTTGCTGGTAGCGATTATCTGCATCACCGGCACTTTGCGAAAGCTGCAGAAACCTATCGCTATGACTTTGTGCAGACTTTGAACCAGGACTTAGTCGATGCACAGGCTAGCTGGGATTACGAAGTTGGTCAGGAAATGTGGGAGAAAATTCCTCCCTTTTCATATGAACTGCCTGCGGTTGGCGAGGTGCTGAGTCATTATGTGCCAAGTCTCGTCGTATTGATCGTATGGAATATCGCGTTGTTACTCGTTGCGCCCGTGGTTATAGCGAACATGAAAATTGGATAAGGTTATGCTCAAACACATCATTAAATATGAAGGCAGGTTGCTGCGGGCAGATGGTGTTGCTGGTATTACCCTGATCATATTCCTTGGAGCTATGGCATATGCCGGCTGGATGGGAATGGCTTATACCAATGACGTTGCAGCCGAAAGCCAGGTGTATGTGCAGAAGCACGCTGAGCGAATGTCTGAAATGCAGCAAGAAGCTCGGGCAATCGAAGAGGAAATGACAAGGGATGACATCTCTCTTGATACCTATACATGGGGCCCGAGAAGCGCATATTCCGTCGGGTCATCTCAAGGGAGCCTGATTGCCTATCCAGAAGCCCCACTTGCTGCATTTGCAATTGGCCAAAGTGATCTGCTGCCGGCAGTTTTCAAGGTTAGTGTGGCAGGTGTTCAACCTGCTGGCCAGACTGCCACACTTGAAAATCCATTTAAATTACTGGTTGGGCATTTCGACTTTGCGTTTGTCTTTTTGTACATCTACCCACTTTTTATCATTGCCCTTACTTTTGGTCTAACTTCAGGAGAACGTGAGTCGGGCCTGTTGCGAATTATTTTGGCGCAACCGCTCAAACTTTCTTCGCTTGCGCTAGGAAAAGTAATTGTCAGGGCGTTGTTATTGGCCGGTATTGTATTCATGGGTACCGGTTTATTTGCATGGTTCGTGGGGGGGGATGCCGTTTTTGGAAGTTGGATAATGTGGATGGTTGTTTCGTTGCTATACGGTGGATTCTGGATGGGGCTTGCCGTGTTCATTGATAGCCGCGTTAGGTCTTCCTCAATGAGTGCGCTGGCGCTTACTGGATGCTGGCTTGTGCTGGCTGTCGTTCTACCCGCCCTCATTTCGTTCTTTGCTACGGCGTTATATCCCGTTCCATCCCGGATGGAGTACATCACGGCCATGCGGACCGAGACCAATGTTGCGAGGCAACAAGGTGCCGCGTCTTTGGCCCGTTTTTTTGAAGATCATCCGGAAATAGCACCCGTCACTGATGAAGATGCCAATTTTGCCATGCTACGGATTGCGCAACAAGAACAAATCGCAGAGCAGTTGGCTCCGCTTGAAACTGCATTCAGTGAGCAACTTCAAAAGCAGCAGAAGTTTATCAGTAATATGAGTTACCTGTCTCCTACGGTTTTGGTACATCAAAGCTATTTGCATATTGCGGGTACAGGCTCAACACGATATGTGCAATTCCGAGATGAACTAGCCGATTTTCAGGAAATCTGGAAGGCGCACATGATCCCTAAATATTTCGCTGATGTAGCGTTCAGGGCCGCAGAATATGATAGGCTACCTGCATATTCTGATGAGAGCCGGCATACAGGAATCAGTCTGGGTAGTTTGGCGTTACCAATGACATTCACATGCCTGGTAGCCGCGCTTTTGTTTAGCCTTGGATTCATTGGCTATAGCAAACGAGAGTTGCTTGACTGAGCACGATACAGCGGCCTCAATCAGCAGTGTAAAATCTAATTTTATATGATTACATTCCAAGGCGTAGAGCATCGATACAGTGCCTCCTTTGTGCTCCCATTGCCTGATTTACACGTTAATCAGGGACAGCATACCCTGATTCAGGGACTTTCCGGGAGTGGCAAAAGTACGATGTTGCACATCATCGGCGGCGTATTGCGTCCGGAAAAGGGATCCGTTACTGTCGCGGGTGTGGACTTGAAGTCCTTAAAAGGAGACAAGCTCGATCGTTTCCGTGGCCGGCATATTGGTATCGTTTTCCAACAAATGCACCTGCTGGCAACTTTAACTGTGGCGCAGAACATTCAGATGGCAACGTTTCTGGCCGGCAACAAGCAGGACGGTAAACAGCTGCAGCAGGTGTTGTCTGATCTGGACCTCCTGGACAAAGCGGACAACTATCCACGCGAACTGAGCCAGGGGCAAAAGCAGCGGGTTTGTATTGCACGCGCCGTTATAAATCAACCCGAACTTATCCTGGCGGATGAGCCGACTTCAAGTCTGGATGATCAGCGCTGTACCCAGGTATTGGAACTGCTCATCGCGCAAGCAGAAAAACATAATGCTACGCTTTTAATAGCAACCCACGATCAGCGTATCAAACCGCATTTTACGCACCATTTATTCCTGGATGAAGTGCCAGCAGCCATTTCATCTGCCGAGGGGGCGGCTCTGACGTCGTGAACATATTTAAGCTAACAATCTCATATATCCAGCAAAGAAAACTGGGCACCTTTTTAAACGCGCTTTTGCTTGGTTTGGGCGTGGCTACCATCGTAGTCCTGATGCTGTTCAGCAAGCAGCTTGATGAAAACCTGCAGTCGAATGTGAAAGGCATCGACCTGGTGGTTGGTGCAAAAGGGAGTCCGATCCAGCTCATTTTATCGAGTGTATTTCATCTTGACGCGCCCACCGGCAATATACCGGTTGAGGAAGCACGTCTGTTGAGTGAACACCCTATGGTGAAGGAGACCATTCCTTTGGCGTTGGGAGACAGCTACAAACAATACCGGATTGTGGGTTCGACGCCGGCGCTCCTTGATCATTATGAAGCGTCTTTCAGCGAGGGCGGTGTCTGGGCCACCACCTTCGAAGCTGTTGTTGGGGCACAACTCGCAGAAGAAGCCGGCATCGGGATAGGGGATGAACTCATCAGTGCACATGGCATTGGTGGCGGTAGCGCGCATGACGAACACCCACTGGACGTGGTTGGTGTGTTGGAAGCTACAGGAACGGTGCTGGACCGCCTTGTTGTCACCGATGTCACTTCGGTATGGGCTGTTCATGGCATGCATGCTGCAAACGACGGGCACGATGACCACGAAGACGGGCACGATGACCACGAAGACGGGCACGATGACCATGAAGACGGGCACGATGACCATGAAGACGGGCACGATGACCATGAAGACGGGCACGATGACCATGAAGACGGGCACGATGACCATGAAGACGGGCACGATGATCATGAAGATGAAGTAGTTGCCGAAAAAGATCTCGAATACACTTCATTGCTGGTCAAATACACTACACCTATCGCTGCGGCGACGCTGCCGAGATACATCAACAACGAAACCAACTTGCAGGCGGCAGCACCTGTGTTCCAGACGGCACGCCTGCTCAGCCTGCTTGGTACGGGCATAGATGCTTTTAGAGCGTTTGCTTTTGTACTGATTGTTGTTGCTTCACTGGGCGTATTTATTGCGCTCTACAATGCGATGAAAGAACGCGCGTTCGACCTTGCAATTATGCGGACGATGGGGGCATCGCGCGGGCTGCTCTTTGTTCAGGTTTTAATCGAAGGCATTTTGCTTGCTTTGCTGGGCGCCATTTGCGGCCTCATCCTAGGGCATGTTGCCGCGCATATCCTGGGACTGTTTATAGATAGTTCGCAGGGGATTGGCTTAAACGGATTAACTTTTTCAATGCAGGAATTGTGGCTTGTTGTGTTGGCTGTAGGCATTGGGGCTGTGGCGTCTTTGCTGCCGGCTATCCTCGCCTACCGGACC
>JBCCIM010000139.1 GCA_039111535.1 Bacteroidota bacterium
ACCTTGCAAATCACGTACGCATAGCTTATGTGCTTCATTGTGGTGATGTAGTGTGTTATGCATGTGTGTGCAGGTGCTGCTGCTGTGTTTGCTTGTTGGGGCAAAGGCCCTGCAAGGTGTATACTTGAAACACAAAAAGGCGATCCGTAGCACAGATCGCCTTTGAAAGCCTGGTAAAGATTCCAGTCCTTACTTCTTTTTGCCGTAACGACGCTGGAATTTCTCCACACGACCGGCGGTATCAACGTACTGACGGCGTCCTGTGTAGAAAGGATGGTTGGTAGAATCTACCTCTGATACATACTCTTCGGTACCCATCGTAGACTTGGTTTCGATGATAGTACCATCTGCCAGTCTTACTTTGACGATGTTGTATTCAGGATGGATCTCGTTTTTCATGTTGTCATGGCCCGTTTGGGCGTCAAATTTTTCAGAGTCGTTTGGTACTCACGAGGAAATCACAGGTTTCCGGCAATGCAGCCGGCTACCCTTTGCTCTTGATATCGGCCTCAAGCTGGTCTACACTGTCGCGTAATTCGGCTGCGCGTTCAAACTGCAGATTTTCCGCTGCTTCGAGCATTTCTTTTTTCATTTGCTTCACAAGGTCCTGTTTCTGCTCCTTCGTGAGGTATTTCACGACCGGATCAGCAGCTATGGACGGCTTGTTCTGGTCACCATACCGGTACGACTGATGCCCGCCCTCTTCGCTGCGTTCTTGTGCAATGAGGGTACCTTGCATAATGTCGTCTTTCGACTTGGTCACCGTTTTTGGCGTAATGCCGTGTTCTTCGTTGTAGGCAAGCTGAATGGCGCGCCGGCGTTCCGTTTCATCCATCATCCGCTGCATCGACCCGGTAATCCGGTCGGCATACATAATGATACGTCCATTCGCATTACGGGCCGCACGGCCGGCGGTTTGAATCAGGGAGCGATCACTGCGCAGAAATCCTTCTTTGTCCGCATCGATAATTGCAACAAGCGACACTTCTGGTAAATCCAGCCCTTCACGCAATAAGTTAACCCCAATCAACACATCAAATACACCCAGCCGCAGATCACGCAAGATTTCCACACGCTCAAGCGCATCAATATCTGAATGCAGGTACCGCACCTGGATCCCAAACGATTCGAGGTAATCTGCCAAATCTTCTGCCATGCGCTTGGTAAGGGTTGTTACCAGGGTGCGCTCACGGCGATTGATACAGAGTCTGATTTCCTCCATAAGGTCATCCACCTGCCCCTTGGAAGGCCGGATGGTCACTTCCGGATCAGGAATGCCTGTTGGGCGGATAACCTGCTCGACAAATACACCGCTACTTTTCTCAAGCTCATAATCACCAGGGGTTGCGGTAACAAAGATAACCTGGTTATGCTTGGCCTCATATTCTTCAAAAGTCATGGGGCGGTTATCAAGCGCTGACGGCAGGCGGAAACCATGCTCAACCAGATTGAGCTTGCGCGCACGGTCTCCATTATACATCGCACGCACTTGCGGCACCGTAACATGGCTTTCGTCAATGACCAGGAGCATGTCGTCAGGGAAGTAATCGAACAGGCAATAAGGCCGCTCCCCCGGCTTTAACCCCGACAGGTGGCGCGAGTAGTTTTCCACGCCAGAACAGTACCCTACTTCCCGCAGCATCTCGATGTCAAACATTGTACGCTGCTCAAGGCGCGCTGCTTCGAGCACACTGCCATTTTCGCGGAGCACTGCTAAACGCCACCGCAGTTCTTCTTCGATGGATTTAATGGCTGTTGACAATTGATCTTCCGGGGTAACAAAGATTTTAGCCGGATAAATCGTGAGCAGCTTCATTTCTTCGATCGTTTGACCCGTGAGGGGCTCAAAGCTGCTAATTTTTTCGATTTCATCCCCCCAAAACTCAACCCGGTAAGCAATTTCGTCGAGGTAAGCCGGAAAGACTTCGACTACATCGCCACGCACCCTGAATACCCCCGGATCAAACGCTATATCATTTCTTGTATAGAAAATCCGTGTAAGTTTTTTCAGGAAGTCATTTCGGGCAATTTCTTCACCAATCTGAACCTGGGCAATCTGCGCTTTGTATTCTTTCGGCGACCCAAGGCCATAGATGCAGGAAACGCTGGCCACAACAAGCACATCCGGCCGGCCAGAAACCAGCGCACTTGTAGCACGCAACCGCAAGCGATCAATTTTCTCGTTGATCGACATGTCCTTCTCGATGTACGTATCCGAATGAACGATGTACGCTTCCGGCTGGTAATAATCGTAGTAGGAAATGAAGAACTCTACAGCATTATTCGGAAAAAATGACTTGAACTCAGCGTAGAGCTGTGCTGCCAACGTTTTGTTGTGACTCATCACCAATGTTGGCCGGTTGATGTTCTGAATCACATGGCTCGCAGTAAATGTTTTACCTGTCCCTGTTGCCCCCAGCAATGTCTGGTATGCATCTCCCCGTTTTAGCCCAGCCGTGAGCTCTTCAATAGCGCGGGGCTGATCTCCCATGGGCGTGAATGGCGAATCCAGTGTAAAACGTTTTTCCGAGTTTCCTTCAGCCATAGTAAACGGTTTGATGGGGCGATTTTTGAACCGACTATACATGTCTTATCCTGAAACACTACACGTAAAAAAGTGGCATAACCTGAAGGATAAAAGGACGTAGAGAAAAACACAGGGTTCCATGTCGAACGTATGAAAATGCACCAGTTAATTGCGTACATTGTAGCGACCAAAAACATCCGGTTGGGAACGTATGGAAGCTCGGGCAAAAATTGAAGCCCAATGGCAACAGCTTTATCAGGGATTGGCGAGAGGGAATGCCGGCGTAAATGAATGTCTCGGCTTTTTCGAAAAAATTGTAGTGTCCAACCCGCATGAGGTCATCGCGTGGAGCGAGCCTGTTCTCAAAAAATCAGAAGAAATCGGATATGAACTTGGGGTAGCGTCGAGTCTTGCGCTGAAAGGGTATGCCCTTACCATGTTCTCAAAATACGACAAAGCTCTTCCCCTCCTGAACAAAGCACTCAAGCTGATCGAGCCCCTGAACAATCCACACGTGGCCTGTAAAATCGTGGGCTCCATTGCGAATGTACACACAAGTTTGGGTGACCTTGACAAAGCCCTCTCCTATGGCAATCGGACCCTCGAGTTGCTTAAACTTTCTGGCGACAAAGAACAAGAAGGCTGGGTGTTAAATGGCTTTGGGATGGCTTTTGAAGAAGTTGGCCAACTGGACCAGGCATTTCAGTATTACCAGCAAAGCCTGCAGGTTTTCAAAGAGATCGGACACGACACCGGGATCGGTCGCGCCCTCACGGGAATTGGCAGCACCTATCAAAAAAAAGGCAGCTACCTTGAAGCCTTGCCTTTTCATGAAGAAAGCCTGCAGCGATTCCATGCGGCAAACAACAAAATAGGCGAAGCACGTGCGCTCAACGATCTCGGCAGCATTGCGCTGGAGCAGGGTGAAATTGATAAAGCGCAGGCGCTACACACCCAGAGCCTCGAAATTCGCCGCGCCATCAAACATCGTCAATCTCAGAGCACAAGCCTCTTCAATCTGGGCAAAGTCTATATCGCAAAGGCAGACTACGATACTGCAATTGAACTCCTCGAAGCAGCAATGGATATTGCGCGCGAGGTAAACATCCGTACACGCGAAGTGCAAATACACGAGGTGCTTTCTTCAGCATACGAACAAGCCGGCAACCTTGAGAAAGCACTACATCACTTCCGCACACATACCCAGCAGAAAGAATCGCTCTTCACCGAAGAACTGAACAGACGATTTGCCACGATCGAAGTATCTCACGAACTGGATCGGGCAGAAAAAGAGGCAGAAATAGAACGGCTAAAAAATGTTGAGTTGCGCGAGAAAAACCAGCAACTTGAAACCTTGTTGAGTGAGCTTAAAAATACCCAGTCACAACTTATTCAAACAGAGAAGCTGGTCTCGTTAGGTAATCTCACCGCAGGTATTGCACACGAACTCAAAAACCCCCTCAACTTCGTCAACAACTTTGCAGAACTGTCTGTTGAGTTGATGAGCGAGTTGGACGAAGCGTTGACATCCTACACCGCGGCAGACAAAACCGAATTACCTGCTGAAGTGGGTGAGTTGTTGACGACGCTCAGGTTCAACACCGGCAAAGTGAACGAGCATGGCAAGCGTGCTGATAAAATTGTACGGAGCATGCTCGAACACGCCGGCGGCCGTGAGGGCGCCAAAGAAGCGCTATCCATTAATGATCTGCTTAAGGACTACAGCAAACTCGCTTACCATGGCATGCGCGCGGCAGACCGCTCTTTCCAGGTTAACATCGAGCACCGCTTCATGCCAGACAACCCTGTGATCGACGGCGTCTCACAGGATCTGGGTCGGGTTTTTCTGAATCTGTTGAACAACGCGTTCTATACAACACAGAAAAAAGCCGGCAAAAACCTTCCGGACTATATACCAACGGTTATTATTGAAACCCTGCAAGCAGGTGAATACCTCTCAGTCCGTATTCATGACAATGGTGAAGGGATACCTGAAAAGCATCGCCAGCGCATCTTTGAACCGTTCTTTACCTCCAAGCCATCGGGCTCAGGCACCGGGCTAGGGTTATTCCTGAGTTATGAAATTATTGTTCAAGGGCACGCCGGAGAGCTTTTAGTTGAAAGCAAAAGTGGAAAAGGTTCTATATTTATTGTTAACCTACCGTTACGGCAAGGATAATGGAGAACCTTACACGTAAGCATTCATTACACCAACAGCCTTTTTTTGCCCACGTCTAATACCCAAGGTTTTTATGGAGCAAGCTAGTTTAAATGTCCTGGTTGTAGATGATGAAGAGGATATTCAGTGGCTCTTTAAACAACAGTTTCGTAGAGAAATTCGCTCTGGCAAGGTCAAATTTCATTTTGCATTATCGGGTGAAGAAGCCCTTATGTATATGAAAGAAGGCGCAAGTGCGCACGTTGTCCTTGTTTTCTCGGATATCAATATGCCAGGAATGACAGGCCTTGAATTGCTCAAAGAACTGCGTGCATCTTATGGCAACTTACCCGTACACATGATTACTGCGTATGGGGATGACGGAAACTACCAGACGGCCATGCAATATGGCGCAGCCGGCTATATGACCAAGCCCATAGATTTCACTGAGTTAAAATCGACTGTGCAGGCATTATTGAATTAAACATGTCTGATGCAACAAAAATACTCGTTGTAGATGATGAGCCGGATCTAGCAGAGCTGGTCAGGCAGAAATTCAGAAAACATATTCGTGATGGCATTTACACGTTTGCCATCGCTGCTGATGGTATTGAAGCCCTGGCGCAGCTCGAAAAAGACGCGGCTATTGAAATTGTACTGACTGACATCAACATGCCACGCATGGACGGCCTGACCCTGCTCAGCAAAATTTCGCAGTTGGACAGAAAGTTACAAGCCGTTGTTGTATCCGCCTATGGAGATCTCGGCAACATCCGCATGGCCATGAACCGGGGCTCGTTCGACTTCCTGATGAAGCCCATCGACTTGTACGACCTCGAAATCACCATCAACAAGGCCAAAGAAACGGTTGAACAACGGAAGAAAGCAGCCCGCGTTCGGGAGACGTTTGGCCGGTATCTTTCTGATGAGGTTGTAGCCACCCTGCTTTCCAAGCCTGATGCATTGAAACTTGGGGGAGACAAACGCAAGGTTACCATTCTCATGTCTGACCTGCGTGGGTTTTCGATTATCTCCGAACACCTGCCTCCAGAGCAGGTTGTTGAGGTGCTCAACATTTACCTCGGCAAAATGGCTGATATCATCAGCAAGCACAATGGGACGATAGATGAGTTCATTGGCGATGCAATCCTCGTCATTTTTGGTGGTCTCATCACGCGTCCGGATGACGCTGCGCGGGCCGTTGCCTGTGCTGTTGAAATGCAAAGTGCGATGCAGGAAGTGAACAATATCCTGATAGAAAATGGCCTGCCTGCTCTCGAGATGGGCATTGGCATCAATACGGGCGAAGTTGTTGTGGGCAACATTGGCTCGCAGACCCGCACCAAATACGGCGTGGTTGGCAGCCACGTGAACCTTACCGCCCGCATTGAATCGTATACCGTTGGCGGCCAGGTATTGATATCAGACGGTACACGCATGGAGCTTGGCAACCTTGTCAACCTCGGACGAGAAATGAAGCTCTCAGCCAAAGGCTACGCCAAACCAATAAACATCTATGAAGTGGAAGGCCTTGGGCCTCCCTATAACATAACCCTACCTTCTGCAAAAGAAACGTTGCACGCGCTGGCTACCCCGATCCCCTTTGCCTACAGCAAGCTTGATGGCAAGCATATGACCGGGACCATGGTATCCGGGGAAATTGTTGCGCTCTCCTCTTCTATGGCAGAAATCCGGTCTACAGAACTACTGGAGCCCTTGACGAATATCCGGCTTGATTTACACCTCGTTAGCGAAGCCGGCTCGAGCATATCCGGTGACCTGTATGCCAAGGCTTTGCACCCAACACCGGAAAGCGACACCACTAAAATTCGGTTTACAGCTGTACCAGAAGATATTGCTGAAGCCATCCGACAGCTTTGTCTGTAGCATTTCATCCTTCCGTATCTTGGAAATACGCATTTTTCCCCCTAATTTCGCGCAGAACTCCTTTGTCGCTGTAGTAAACTTGTTTTAGCGCCTGTGCACGCTCCTATACCTATTGAGATCTTGGTCGTAGATGACGAACCAGATTTACAATTACTCATTCGCCAGAAATTTAGAAAACGCATTCGCGCGGGTGAATGGACCTTTCATTTTGCACAAAATGGTTTTGAAGCCCTCGACCAACTTGATCAATTTCCGGGTATCAGCCTGATCCTTACCGACATTAATATGCCCGGCATGGATGGCCTTACGCTGCTGGACAGGCTATCTGAGCGAGACGGCACCTTCAAAGCTGTTGTCATTTCAGCCTACGGAGACATGAGCAACATTCGTACGGCCATGAACCGGGGGGCTTTTGACTTCATCACCAAGCCCGTCGACTTTGATGACCTTGAAATCACTGTCGAGAAAACACTACGCGAAGTAGGCGCTTTTCGCGAGGCATTGGAGTCTCAGCAGGCATTGCAAGTATTGCAAAAAGAACTGGCCGTTGCTGCCCGCATTCAGGAGGCCTTCACGCCGCTCAAATCCCTCCAAACTGACCGGGTAGATATCCAGGCATTCCTTGAACCGGCCCAGGAAGTAGGCGGTGATTTTTTTGATTTTTTCAGGCTTGATGTACACCGTATTGGCCTGGTGATTGGTGATGTGTCCGGTAAAGGCGTTTCAGCCGCGCTCTTCATGGCAATTACCAAAACCCTGTTGAAAGCCATTGCCATGGATGGTCGGAGCCCTGAAGCTTGCCTTACGTTTGTAAACACGCTTTTGTATCCACAAAGCCTTGCCGAAGTGTTTGTCACCACCTGTTATGGAATTTTTGATACCTCAACAGGCGAGTTTACCTATACCACATCCGGCCATTACCCACCTTATATCTTAAGGAAAGATGGCACTGTAGAGATGCTTGAACCCATTCGGAGCGTCGGCTTGTGCATGATGAAATCGTTCAAGTTTACGGCCAAAACCGTAACGCTACAACCCGGTGATGGCTTGTTCATGAATACTGATGGACTAAATGAAGCTACACGGGCTGATGGCGAGCAGTTTGAGGAAGACCGCATTGAAGTAGCCCTTGAAGCAATCATCAAACCCGACACAAACGCTTCAGCCGCCGCGCGGATACAGCATGTCGTAGATGTAGTCAAAGCATTCACCAGGGGAGCGCCCCAATCGGACGACCTGACCCTGCTTACTTTGCGGTATAAGTAATTTTACCAATTCCGACTCACGCCGATGTTCAAGATAGCGGGAGAACTACAGCTTCTGATGAATAGCGACGGCATTCAGTAAGCGAAAGCGTAGATACATGGGTAAAGCTGGATATAACGCCGGCCATCGCCATGGCTTATCTTTGAGCAGCCCGTTTAAAGTCCTTCCCGTCTTCAACGAATGCTAAACAGTAAACCCGCATGGCAACAACAACGCTAATCCCAACTACGCCAGAGGCGCTCAATGAATTGTTTGGTAGAGGACAGCATCTGGTTTTTGAAAAAGGCCAGGGCGACTTTACCATTGCACGGCTCATTTCTCCCCAGGCGGAAGCCACCGTATCTATTTATGCTGGCCATGTGCTCTCTTTTGTGCCAAACGGCCAGCCTCCTGTATTGTGGGTAAGCAAAAAGGCCGTCTATGCAGAGGGCAAAGCAATCCGCGGCGGCGTACCCGTGATCTGGCCCTGGTTTGGGCCCCATGCATCCAATCCAGATAAACCCAGCCACGGTTTTGCCCGCAAACAAAACTGGGAAGTTCACGCAACGCGGCTCATGGACAATCATATTCCTCAACTCCGCCTCACACTACAGGATAACGCCTTTTCTTATGCCTTGTGGCCACACTGCTTCCGGCTGGAACTGGTGGTCACCTTGTCTGATGTGCTCGATATAGATCTCGAAATAGTCAACACAGGTAAAGGGCCGTTTGATTGCGGTGGCGCTTTGCACACGTATTTTACTGCCAGCCAAATCGAAAATGTAAGCATCCACGGACTCAACGGCCGGCCTTATATCGACCAACTCGACAACCATCAAACAAAGTATCAGCAAACCCCTATCACGTTTGCCGCAGAGACGGACAATATCTATTTCAATACAAAAGATACCTGCAGGCTTGTCGACAGCGGCTTTGGTCGGACGGTTGTTGTAGAAAAACGCGGGAGTTCATCTACCGTTGTCTGGAATCCCTGGATCGACAAAGCCAAACGGATGGCCGATTTCGGTGACGAGGAGTATAAAACCATGTTGTGCATCGAAACGGCAAACGCCGGCCCTGATGTAATTACCCTGAACCCCGGCGGGGAGCATCGCCTTGGCACAACCATTGGTGTACTCAATAGCACATCCTGAAACGCATAAATACCTTTTCTCTCTGCCAGCCGGCAAAAAAAACGGCTTCGCTAGAAGAATCCAGAGAAACGATGATATTCGTCTAAATTTTTCGTTCTCTGAAATAAGCGTTCCTTATCTTTCAGGTTTCCGACGCGTGAATGCGCGTGCGTTTTATCCACGGCGTAGTTGGTAGCTGAATGTCTGAAGAAAAAGATGTCCTCGCGCACGAGGTCCCTGAAAGACTACTTATAGCAGATTGGGATGATATATTGCCCCGGGTTCAACTCTGGGCGAATCATTTCCATAGACGCTACCTGCGCCATATTCGCGCAGCACCTACGCCTGAAGATTTGGTACAGGAAGCTGTGGTCAAGCTCTACGCGGGTCAGCGTAAGCTACCAGACCACGTACCGTTGCTAACTGTAATTATCAACAATATCCAGAGTGACATCTGGAATTTCCTAACCAAAGAAGGGTATACGCGTAAAGACAGCAAAGGGAAGGGACGCAAAGGCTGGGGACGACATATTGGATTGGAGGAGTGGATGCAGAACTTTGATCATAGCACCACACCGCCACACGCCGAACTCAAAGGATTACACGACGCAATCAAAGCGCAGGTCAGCAATGACAAAGAACTCAGCCAAATGGTTGAATTGTTTTTTGAAGATCCGCTCCTCAAACCGAGGGATCTTGCGCGCTTAATGGGTATGTCGATCAAAAACGTCAATAATGCACAAAAACGCCTTAGGCGCCGGCTCAAGAGCCTGCGAAATTCGCTGGATAAATCATAGCGCTCCCATCCATTTTCCGGTTACTTGCTCTCATGGCCAAAAAATCTAAATCTGGACGCGGCTCTAAAGAGGACCTGCAAAAAAATGCAGCGTGGCTCGAGCACCGCCTTGAGGGCACCATGCTCGACCTTGAGGCCCTGTCTGCCATGCCCATCAATGATGTGCAGGCTGAATTAAAGGCTATCAAAAAGGATCAGAAAGACCTGGTCAAGGCAATCAACGAACGCTTGCCAGCCGGCGCTTCCATACCTGTACCCAAAACACCGGCGAAAAAACGAAGGAAACCGCAGGCGCGAAAAGCAGCAGACCGTAAACCTGCAACTTCTCAGCCCGCACGGCGCCCATCCCGTATTATAAGCTTCCGTGGTGCCCTGGTGCTATCACTACTCATTATCGCTTCTGCTGTCATCATCCCACAGTTCATTAAAAACCTGCGCGATGACAAAATGGAGCCGGCGCAAGCCATTGAAGAGAATGGCGTAGAAACCCCTGATCGCTCGCCAACCTGGATTGTTGGGCCGGCTGTCGATGAATTGATTCGTGGTGTAAAATACACCATCGAAGGCCTCGAGCAGGTTGTTATCCACGCGCCACTGCCTACGAATCCGGGCGATTTACAGGCAAGCTTCAGGATGCGTATGACTGTAGACAGCGATGGTAAAGTGATTCGACTCGAACCGCTATCCAATGAAGCTGCACCGTTTGAACCTACAGTGATGGATTCACTCTTACACTGGCGTTTTAGCGCGCTGGCAGCAAGCGATTCGGTAAACAATGCTGTTGTCACAATCGAGTACATACCAGAATAGGACTACATCACATTCTCCTTAAAGCCACGCCGAGCTTATGCCCGGTGTGGCTTTTTTGTTTTTCTCACCTGGTTTTGTCGGTTTTCATGCAGCTTGCACGCACGAGATGATACCCGTCACTAGACGGGATTTTCATATCCGATCATTAATACCGACTCATATCATGGCCAGATCTGACTTTAACTGGATGGGCGTAAACCAAACGTTTACCCAGAGTAATCCAACCGTCACCATCAACTTTCCGATCGAAGGCAACGCCCCACCCGTTGATGATGCCTATCTGCTCATCACCGCACACAATGTCTCACACCAATCACATCGTATTCTGGTAAATAACCAGGAGCTTTCAGGTTGGGATCTGCCTATCCACAATCCAGGCTGGCAAACCTGGATGGATCGCATCCAGCCGGGAGTACTGCATACCGGGAATAACACGATTACCATTATTCGAGCGTCAAATGATGACTTCACAGTAAAAGACATTGTTGTAAACTGGAGAGAGTAGCACAAAAAACGCCGGCCATTCATTGATCGAATGGCCGGCGTTGCCTCGGTGTCTATTGGGATACACGCCCAGGTGCACTACCTGTCGCGAAAAAATTAAGTATTACACAGCCCTGAGTTCAGGAACGTCTGACACCATCATCACGTCGAGCGCCAATACCAGCTTCCAGACTTCCGTATGGATTTGCTGTTGGGCTATGGTCAGTTGGTCAAAGTCTGTCCCAAGCGCGCCGTCAAACGACTTCCGAAGTCCGAGCGACAGGTCAAACAAGGAGTCTTTAAGCGCTGTAGGTACCGGGCGCTCGTCATGATCGAGTTCTGCCTGAATAACCTGCAAGCGGAGCAGCAGTACACCCATCACAGGCGGTGCACCGGCGTCAAGCATTACGGGCGACGATTGGGGCTGCACTGCGGGGCCGCGCTCTTGTGCGGTAAAGCCGAAAAGCAGACAAAAAATGAGCAATAGTGGTAACAACAAAATCCCTTTGGAAATTTGCATCGGGATATCACCTATCGAAATGAAACAGAAACAAAATGTTACTTCCCTAGACAAGCAGTAACACCCAGATATTCTAGTAACTCGACAGATTTTGCCCTGTCTTCACCCATTCATATCATATTCAACAAGAGGCCTGCTTGCGCAAGCTAGCGCACTACAAAAGTTGCGCCGGGCTCCTGCTGTGGATCAGTATTAACCATAAGAATGTCTACAGAAAGCGTCTCGACGGTTTCTCCGCCATCACGATAGACAACACCTTCATAGACTGCATCTCCGGTCACCACTTCGTGCTGCGACACAGTGTCATCAAACACGATTACTCCTCTGCACGCTGCTGGCTTTCCGGGCATTTCAATTACTTCTGCATAACCAACGCCGGTTACACCGGCCAAACGTGCGGTACGCAGTTCTGGAATCGTTTCGACCAGACTCATTGCTTTTTAGACTTGGGTTGAAGAAAAGGAGCTGTTCTGCTCTTCTGGGGGGATTTGCTTTTAAGTCGTTACGAAAGGAAGAAATTGCGGTTCCTACTACCGTTATTTTTTTCTTAAAAACAGGCCATTATACTATCTAACAGTCGCACTTGCCCTTGAATAGCCGTTATTTTTATCAGCAAGAAAACCCACAGCCCGTAGGTACATTCCCTCACATGGCTGACAAAACCAGGTAAACGCAAAACGCCCGGCACGTGGCGAATATCCACATGCCGGGCGTTTACTTTAAAACATTTAATCAGCCTTGCCGGCCAAACGCAAGAATGAGCTTCAAGTGCGTCATCAGGGTTGGCAACAAGTGCATTTTGGTGAGCCGCTCGGCCGGCGTAGAAGACAGATCAAACGGGCTGATGCGTTCTACCCACAGAATCATTTTATTGCGGGTATGCTCTTCGCCCGGAAACTGGTTTTCCGGAAAGTGCTCAAGATAAAACTCGCGCATTTCCTGCAGGCGCTGGTAAGCCGCTTCATTCGCATCCAGCAACGACGTATCGCGCTGGGTGATCATTGCACCACCGATGAGATAATCACGGTAGGCAAACGGCAAGTCGAGTACCGTTGGAGAAACGGCAGCGCCAACTACATTTTCCTGCCGCAGCCCAACTTCGGCTGCACGCGCAGTAGCCGTAGAAACGAGGCAAAGCGTTTCTTCTGCCACCTTTTCAGGATCGGCTTTTGGCATAAATTCCAGCGAAATACGCGCAAGATCCTGGGTAGTGCCAAGCACACCCAGCGTAGTAAACGCAGTGAATCTTGAAATGCGTCCCTGGACTTGTTGATCTGCCTCAGACATATAGGCCAGCATCAGACTATTCTGTAATTTTATCTATGGAAATTATTCAATGGGAGCTGTGCCCGTATCTTCATTGCCGCCAATCGAGTCGCGCATCCGTGTATCAGCCTGGATGTTCTTCAGATTGTAATAATCCATGACTCCGAGATTGCCAGTGCGGAAAGCTTCAGCGATAGCCTGTGGAATCTGCGCCTCAGCAGCCACCAGGCGAGCACGCTGCGCTACAACAGATGCACTCATTTCCTGCTCCTTGGCAACAGCTGCGGCTCTACGTTCTTCCGCTTTGGCCCGTGCTACTTTCAGATCAGCTTCCGCCTGGTCGGTTTGTAGCTTGGCTCCAATGTTTTCTCCTACATCAACGTCGGCAATATCAATGGAGAGGATTTCAAATGCCGTTCCAGAATCAAGACCTTTGGAAAGAACTACCTTAGAAATGGAATCAGGATTCTCCAAAACCTCTTTATGGGTATTGGAAGAACCAATAGTTGATACTATACCCTCACCAACACGAGCGATAATTGTTTCTTCGCCGGCACCACCCACAAGCCTGTCGATGTTCGCTCGTACGGTTACACGCGCAATTGCACGCACCTGAATCCCATCTTTGGCCACTGCGGATACCGCCGGCGTTTCGATCACTTTGGGGTTCACCGATACCTGCACGGCCTCAAATACATCACGACCCGCCAGGTCAATTGCTGTAGCGCGCTCAAAATCAAGATCTATATTGGCTTTATCCGCAGAGATGAGCGCATTTACAACTTGCTGGACCCGCCCGCCAGCCAAATAGTGGGCTTCCAATTTCTCAGCTGGTACATGAATGCCGGCTTTGTGTGCCGTAATCAATGGCTTCACAATGCGAACCGGCGGGACTTTACGCAGGCGCATGCCAAGCAAGTCTTTAAACGGATTGAGTCGTACGCCAGAAAAAACAGCCGTTATCCAGAGGTTGATCGGGATAAAGTACAGCAGAATGATCGCGAAAAAAATGACGAATAAAATCGTGAGGATACTTCCACCAGCAAGTAACTCTTCCATAAACTTTCCTTGGGGGATGGGTTAATTATCTTCTTTTCTATAATCACCACTCTGTCCACCTGTTTTAGCCAACAGATGAACGTCAGTGATACGAATGCCTTTGGTAACAGACTTACACATGTCGTAAACGGTGAGCGCAGCTACCGACACAGCGGTCAGTGCTTCCATTTCGACACCGGTGCTGCCAAGCGTTTTAGTAAACGCCTTAATATCAACTGCAAAATCGGTTTCTTCCAGCGTAAGTACAACATCAACGCCTTTTAAAGCGACGTCGTGACACAGGGGAATGAGCTTGCTGGTTTGCTTGGCACCCATGATGCCGGCAATTTGCGCGATAGAAAGCACATCACCTTTGCGCACCTTGTTTTCCTGGATCATCTGAAAAACAGTTTCACCAACAAGCACGCGTCCACTGGCTACTGCAGTTCTTACTGATGCTGGCTTCTCAGCAATGTCAACCATCTTTACACCTCCTGTTGGGTCCAAGTGTGTGAATGTCGGTACATTTGCCATAATAATAGATGCATCAATCGGTTTATGCGGTATAACGTGGAGTCATGAAGATAATGGCGGGCATGAGAGAAGCGCAAAATATTGTTGCATCTCCCGGTATGTACGATACCTGTTATTCGTTGCCGGGTTCGGTTGCGGTGGCTTTTTTTTCAACCCACAGGGTTACAGGGCCATCATTTACCAGTTTCACATCCATCATCGCCCCAAAAATACCACAGGCTACAGGCTGGTTTATGTGGCCGGCCATTTCATCGATAAACGCCTCATACAATGGTATGGCCTGTTCCGGTCGTGCGGACGCGACAAACGATGGCCGGTTACCTTTTGCGGTATTACCATAAAGGGTAAACTGTGACACCACAAGCACTTCGCCTCCTACATCGATGACAGACCGATTCATTTTGCCGGCATCGTCCTGGAAGATGCGCAGGTTGGCACATTTTTTTGCCACCCAGGCCATCTCGGCAAGCGTATCTGATACGTGAACACCAAGCAATATTAACAACCCTTGCCGAATAGCACCCGTTACTTCACCCTCCACCGTAACGGAAGCTTCTTTGACCCGCTGTATCAGGGCAACCATAGCTATGGCCTGTGCTGTTCTTTGAGGAACGCAACAAAACGCATCAGCGCCTGCCCTCTGTGGCTGATGCTGTTTTTCAAATCAGGGGACATTTCAGCAAATGTTTGTTCGTACCCGTCCGGGACAAAAAGCGGATCGTACCCGAAACCGCCGGTCCCTACTTCGTGGTCAAGGATTCTTCCTTCACAAACGCCCTCAAAGTAATGCACAGACGTGCCATCCGCATAAGCCATCACGGTTCGGAAGCGTGCGGTTCGATTTACAGTGCCTTTCAGTTCTTTACAAAGCAGGGCCCGGTTTGCAACCGCGTTGCCGTCTTCGCCGGCATAGCGCGCTGAATATACACCGGGTCGACCATCCAACGCATCTACCTCGAGCCCCGTATCATCTGCGAGCGCCGGCATTTCAAAATGCGCCAGTGATGCCAGCGCCTTTTTGGCAGCATTTCCTTCGAGTGTATCGGCGTCTTCAACGACGTCAGGGACTTCGGGAAAATCTGTTAGTGCAAAGATCTCAACGGGCAGTGTTGCCAGCAGGGCTTCGATTTCGTGCTTCTTCCCTTTATTCTTTGTAGCAATGACCAGTTGCATCTGGGTGGTAGCGTATTGTGTTAAAGAGAGGCTATTGTAGCGTCGGCGTGGCGTTAAGGTCCTCAGGATGCGCCTTTAATTCACCTTTTTTGCGCCCATAACGCATTTTAGAGGCATAATATTTGGTCTTCTCACGCTTTCGCCGATATTATTTTTCACAGGCGGAAAACTTCCCTGTTTATCAAGAGTATATGAGCATCTTGATAAAGCCCAAGTGGTTATTTACCTTTTGTGGCTTCATAAAATTTACAACCTCAAACCTTTAGGAGTTTACTGTTTTGGCAGTTGGTATTAAAGTAAGAGACAACGAGTCAATCGACCGCGCACTTCGCCGCTTCAAACGTGCTGTTAACCGTAGCCGTGTACTTCGCATGTACCGCGCTAACATGGCATACACAAAGCCTTCAGAAGAACGCCGCGTAGCCCGCGAAAAAGCAGCGCGTGCTTCTAGAAAGCGTTCTCGCCAGTACTAGGCCGCTCCCGATTAGACACAACTTTCCCGCTACAGTGATCTTCTGAAACAGGATCACTGTTTTCGCATTTCTGGAAGTTTTCAGCCTACCTTAGATATTTAGCGTTAGCAAGCAGGAATTCCTGCTTCTTCGAGCACTCTCGACCGGATACAACATTCCCGTAACGGTGATCTCCCTACACAGGATCACCGTTTTTCAATTCAAGAATTTTCCAATTCGCCTAGATGTTCAGTGCTTTGGCAAGCAGGGCTTCCTGCTCTTTTTGATGCACTTTGGAGCTACCCGTAGCTGTACTTGCTCTGGCTGCCCGGCCTTTGTACTGGATAAACTTGCCACAGTCTCCGTGTACTGCCCGAAGTTTATCATCGAAGCGCTCCTTAATAAAGGTCCACCCCCCCATATTCCTCGGCTCTTCCTGAACCCAGCAGACATCTTCAGCACCTTTATACCGTTCCAGCTCTGCCATAATTGCATCATGTGGCACCGGGTAGAACTGCTCCAGGCGTGTCACTGCAATCTGTGCCTTTTTCTCCGGCTCTTTCTCCAGTGCATCCATGATGTCGAAATACACTTTGCCGCTACAAAAGAGATGGCGTTTCACCTGCGCAGGATCCAGTGTTGCAGGAATCACCTCGCGCAACGTACCCTCGGTGAACTCTTCCGGAGAAGAAACAACGCCAGGGTGGCGGAGCAAACTTTTCGGCGACATTACAACGAGCGGCCGGCCTACTGAGTTTTTCACCTGTCGGCGCAAAGCGTGGAAATAGTTCGCCGGTGAAGTGAAATTACACACCGACATGTTTTTCTCTGCACACAACTGCAAGAAACGCTCTAGCCGGGCTGAAGAATGCTCAGGCCCCTGGCCTTCATAACCATGTGGCAGCAAAAGCACGAGACGGTTTTGCTGGCCCCACTTGGTCCAGGATGCCGAGAGGAACTGGTCAAAAACGATTTGTGCGCCATTGGCGAAGTCACCAAACTGCGCCTCCCAAATAACGAGGGCATTGGGCTGCTCAAGTGAGTAGCCATATTCAAAGCCACTTGCAGCATATTCTGACAGGAAACTATCATAAACGAGCAACGGCTTCTGCTCTCCTGGCCTGAGGTGGTTGAGCGGAATGTACTCGTAGCCATTCTCCTGGTCGTATAGCACTGCATGACGATGGCTAAAAGTACCGCGACGTGAATCCTGGCCGGCAAGCCGAACGATGGCGTCGTCGAGTAGCAGGGTACCAAAAGCAAAGGCTTCACCCATGGCCCAGTCAACCTTACCGTCCGCATACTGCTTTGCCCTGCGCTCAAACTGGCGTACCAGTTTCTTGTGCGCTGCAAAACCTTCCGGCATAGCGAGGAGCTTCTCTGCAATCAAATCGATGTCTTCGCGGGAAGAATAGGTCGCATCAATAACTTCATTGAGTGGCTCCGGCTCCTCCCGAATTTCGATTTCTTTACCTTTCTCCGCCTCATGAATTGCACGCACACGTTCAAACGCCTCCTGCAAATGTGAGCGATAGTCATCCAGCATCGCCTCAGCTTCTGTAGGCTCCATTTCACCGCGGCGCATCAGCAACTCAGTGTAAAGCTTTCTGACAGAACGCTTGGCTTCAATTTTCTTGTAAAGGACAGGTTGTGTATAGGTTGGTTCATCGCCCTCATTGTGTCCGTGTACACGGTACGTAATCAGGTCAATTACCACATCTTTGTTGAACACCTGGCGAAAGTCGAGGGCGAGGCGCATAACCCGAACACACGACTCAGGATCATCTCCATTTACATGGAAAATCGGCGCCTGAATCATACGCGCCACATCGGTGGCATACGTGGAGCTCCGCGCATCTTTTGAGTTTGTGGTAAATCCAATCTGGTTGTTGATTACCAGATGGATGGTCCCGCCTGTCGTATAGCCCCGCAGTTGGCTCAGGTTGAGTGTTTCTGCCACAACACCCTGGCCGGCAAATGCCGCATCACCGTGGATGAGCAACGGCACAACACCATCTTTGTAGTCACCACCCGGCGCATCTGCATGTTCGAGACGCATTTTATCTTGCTTGGCCCGTACAATGCCTTCTACAACAGGATTAACGGCTTCAAGATGGCTCGGATTAGATGCCAGGGTAATGTTGATCTCGGCGCCACTTGGTGACACATGGGTGGCTCTTGCCCCCAGGTGATATTTCACATCCCCAGATCCCAACGATGTTTTGGGGTCAATACTTCCCTCAAACTCAGAGAATATGACTTCGTATGGCTTGCTCAGAATATTCGCCAATACGTTCAACCGGCCGCGGTGGGCCATCCCTATAACAACTTCTTTGACTTCCTGGTCAGCAGCATCACA
>JBCCIM010000140.1 GCA_039111535.1 Bacteroidota bacterium
CCTAAAGCGCACAACTACAACTTTAACCAGCCGGCTCAAGGCCATAGTTGAACGGCAACCAGTTACAAATACCACTTTCCCAGTTCCAGTAGCCGTACCGGGCTATGTCGAATGCATTGTTTAGAAATCCTATTTCATTAAAGATTGCATCGATATGTGTCAATCGTATCACTGCACGTACAGGCTCTTTGGATGGATTATAGTTCATGGAAACGGATTCGTAAAAATCCCTGTGCATCATTTCCTTTTGAAAAAAGACATGCAGGTAGCCGGCAAACTCCATTACCCTTTCGTGAGGTACCGGGTGGGGTTTTAAGAATGCATTCAAGTCTGCTGCAGCATCTGTTTCCTCAAAGTAATCCATCAATTCAGCATGCGGGCGTTGCCAGAAAAGCGTTTCATTCAGATAGACCTCAAAACCTTCTTCCTGTAATGTGCCTTGTGCTACACTACGCAAGAAATGTTTGAATGAACCCTGGAAAGATTCCTGCCTGCGTTTTTTCCAGCGCCTGGCTTCTTTCTTGTCCCGCGGTTCGATTTCCTCAAAAATGGGCTGCCCCGTAAATCTGAACTGATTGCCACCAGAGCTAAATTCGTTAAGCAGGTACGTGACTCTATACCCCAGGTATTTGTTGGTGATCACAATGGGCTGATCCGCAGAAGCCTCAAAATAGCTGTCGAGTCGTTTAAAGTTGATAACGAAGGGATTTTCAATTTCGCAGCCGCGCCTGTTAGGCGTGTTGCCCAGAAACATGCGTTTGAATCGGGTGAGGTCTCGTTTCCAGCTTTTAGGCTGGCTGTCCGTAACGGTTATTTCGCCTACTTCATATACGTCTTTTTCAAGCAGAAGCGACAGGTCCGTTTCGCCATTAGCAGCAATCTCGATGGTCTGCTGGAAAGCTTTGTAGCCAATAATGGTTACAATGATTTGATAGGCACCGGCTTGCACATCCTGAATATTGAAAAAGCCATTCGGATCTGTGATATCGCCAATGGTTGTATTGGCCAGATAAACGTGTGCGCCGGGTAACGATTCATCAGTTTCTGCATCACGGATGATACCGCTGACAGCACCTCTGTTTTGTGCGAAAGCACTGCCCGTAAACACACAATCTGTAAACAACAGTAACAGACAAAGCGATACCGCGAATTGCGGTATGCGGCTTTGAAGGCGACAGCGTACAGTTTGAATGTACATGGCTTTGAAAATCAGTTAGACTGTTTTTGGGAGCGTACCAAAAGCACCACGCCGGCAATCACTGCGGGTATGCTCAAGAGCTGACCCATGCTAAGCGGCAAACCCTCCGCAAATGCAGCCTGGCGCACCTTAACAAATTCAACCAGAAAACGCGCAGAAAAAACCAGGATCAGAAACAAGCCCAGCAACATTCCTCGGGGTGTGTCTTTGCCGTACTTACTGTACGTTTTGTGCAAAACAATGAAAATCAGCAAGTAGCAGATAGACTCGTAGAGTTGCGCGGGATGGCGTGGTAGTTCATCTATACGCGCAAAAATAACTCCCCAGCTTTTCTCTGTTGGTACGCCCAGAATTTCCGAGTTGAAGAAATTTCCGAGCCTGATGAGGCAGCCGGCCAACGAAATAGGTACTACAATGCGGTCGAGTAGCCACAAGTAAGGTTGGTTGCGCCTACTTTTTGAATACAGGTACATCCCGGTGAGGATCCCGATAGCCCCGCCGTGGCTGGCAAGTCCACCTCGCCATACTTTCAGAATTTCTACTGGATTACTGAGGTAATACGCCGGCTCATAAAACAGGCAGTGTCCGAGGCGGGCACCCACGATGGTTGAAATCATCATGTAAAGCAACAGGTTGTCGAGTTCTGCGACGGGTTTGCGCTCTCGGTCATAAACATAACGCATGTACAGGAATCCTAGGAAAAATCCTGTTGCAAACAGCAATCCGTACCAGCGGATCGTCAAAGGACCAAGTTCAAGTAGAATCGGACCGGCTTCCCAGCGAAAAGGGCTCACAAATATATACAGTGTTTTGTTGAAGAGAACACGTAGGTATCAGTTAGGTATAGCAAGGTAGCGCTTTAGCAGCAGAGACCAAAGCATCCGGAGGCTACAGATGAACAAAGTTAATCTCACCCGCTTTACCGGCTTCCTGCTGGTTTTAGTGTTTGTAACAGCCAGCGGGTTTCATTTCTATGTTGACAATAGGGACACGGATCTGGCGCGCGCCGGCGTATCTATGCACTATATAGCGAATGCCGGCGTGCTACTCAGCGCTGGCGACCAGCAGGTACTGATCGATGGGTTGCACCAGCCGTACCGCCCGGCGTACCGATCAACACCGCCTGCCGTGAAGACTGCAATGCTCGAGGGGGCACCTCCATTTAATGCCATTGACCTTGTATTGGTCTCGCACATCCACCGCGACCATTTTGATGCCTCGGATGTTGCCGCGCTTCTTGAGGCCCAACCCGATGCTTTGCTCATAAGCAGCAACCAGGTAGTCGACAGCTTGCTTGGTCATGGGGCACAATTTTCAGATCAAATGCAGCGCATTGCTTACAAAGAGGGGGCGTACGTAACGATTGAAAGAAAAGCAGTGACCATTCGTGCCGGCAAAGTAGCACATGGATCTGCGCGCTTCCGATGGATTCAAAATCTTGGGCATGTGGTTGAAATGGAAGGGCTCCGGTTCCTACATGTTGGAGATCCCGGTTTTGGCCGGGCAGATATCGAAAAACTTGTAGCCGAGCTGTCTATCGACGTTGCCCTGCTTCCTTCGTGGTTTCTTTCCGAACGTGAAGGCCGGGCGGTAATAGATGAAGTGATTCAACCACGCCATCTGGCTTTTTTACACGTTTCGCCCGGCGATGAGACAAAATTACGCCGGCTTGCCAATCAATATTATCCTGGGGCCCGGGTGCTAGCTGAACCCCTTGAAGCAATACACTATGAAAAGTAGCACCTCAATTGCAGTGTTGTTTTTGATGATGGCTATGGGCTGTGCAAAGCCCTCAACCGTGCTCCGGGCGCCCGGCAGCACTACATCGGGAGCTGTTGTTCGGGTGCAATCCAGCTATGGCGATTTACAACAGGCAGAAGTCATGGTATTGCGCTGGATAGAAAACGGCCAAAGTAACCCGCCCCTTGAGAGACGGATGACGCCCTTTGATATCCCGGTCAATGGCAATACGCTTGAGTTGCAACTCAGTAGCCCTGACAAAGGCCCATCGCTGAAGGTCTTATATATAGATGCTTCGGGCCAGATGAAAAATTACGTGCAGAGTACCCGGGTATGTATCGCATCAGCGGGCCAGTCAGCGGTAACGCTGCGGGATTGCAAAGTCGGCCTGCGTTAGCGCACACGCGTAATGGTCCGCGTAACCTGCCCTGTTGGTGTTTCCAATCGAACAAAATAGGTCCCTTGCGCAAGCCGGCTGGCGTCATACACAAACTGGTATACGCCGGCTGCAAGTTCGCTATTGCTGATTTCATCCATTACCCTGCCGAGCGCATCGTATACATAAAGACGAACCGAAGCGGGGGCGTCCAGTGCTATTTCGAACGTGGTTTGGGAAGCAAACGGATTGGGGAAATTAGGAGAAAGGAGAAAAGCCGGCTGGTTTTCAGCTTGCAAAAGGCGTTCATCTGGTTGCGCTTCAAATCCTGTTGCATCGTACCGGGCGATAAAGGAGGCAAACGTTGCGCTGGAAAGGGATTGCGCCCGGCCTTCGAACAACGCGTCCTGTACAAAAATACCTGTGAGAAATACATTGCCGCCTCTATCGGTAGCAATACCGGCACCTTCCGACTTTGCACCATCTATTCTTTGCAAGCCGGCCAGCACGCCATTTGATCGATAGCGTGCGATAAAAGCATTGGCTTCGCCGAGGCCTTCGAGGTCGTTTTCTGTATTCCCGGTGAAATCCGCGGCTTTTCTGAATAGACCGGTGATGAATACATCGCCCTGTGGGTCAACATCGATGTCGTAGGCATTATCCCATAAGTCGCCGCCGGCTGTATTTGCCCACGCAAGTGCGCCATCGCTGTCAAACTTGGAAACAAAGAGGTCAAAAGACTGGCCTTGCATGAGCGTAGAGGAGCCGGTGAAATCGTCAAGCGCAGCCTCGTCTTCGAAGTAGCCGGCGATGTACACGTTGTCCTCAGTATCAACGGTTAGGGCATTGGCAGCGTCAAAGCCCCGGCCGCCCATATACGTAAGCTTGTCTAGTGTCCCGGTTGGCGTATACCTTGCCAGAAACAGGTCATCTTGCCCGTGAGGAGCGCCATATACCCGTGCAGGGTCGGTATCAAGCAAAGGCAAAGGGCCGCGGGTGACACCTGTGACGTATACCCGGCCTTTACTGTCAGCAGCAATGCCAGAAGCCAGGTCTCTTCTTTCACCGCCCAGGGTTCGTACCCAGTTGAAGGTGCCGGCAGCATTGTATTGCGCAATGTATGCATCGAGTTGTCCTTTGCTTGTGATGGTCTGATTACCAAAAACAGCGGATGTCTCAAAGAATCCGGAGATGTACACCTTGCCATCCGGGCTCAGCGTGAGGCCGATGCCCTGATCTGATCGTTCACCGCCGGCCTTTGCACTCCACAATATCTGGCCATCTGCATCAAACTTTGCAAGAAAGGCATCTTCTTTACCCGTGCTTTCCAGGGTATGCTGGTCGTTGCTATCCTCGAATCTGATGACGCGTTCAAATGAACCTGTGAGATAAACGTGCCCCGCCGTATCTATTGCAATACGGAACGCACGGTCATCGCCTACGCCGCCAATGGTCTGCATCCAGATCACATCGCCGGCAGGCGTCGTCTTGAGTAAAACGATGTCCGATTTGCCGCGGTTGGAAAAGCGGTAGTCTGGATCGTTGTCCAGGGTGATTTCCTCCCGAAAAACACCAGCGTAAATAACATTACCCTGTGGGTCAACAGCAATGTCAGCGCCGGCACTGTAGTCTGAGCCAGAAATAGCTTTTATCCAGGCAACCCCTGTTGCTGTTTCTTTTGCAGCAAATTGGCCTTTGGCCTCTAACGGGAAAAACAGGAGAACAGGCAGACTGTAAAGCAGAACAGCCATGCGCCAATCTGAATAAAAAGGGTGGTAAAATCCTTTCGTCATGGTCACGCACGATTTGTAATCTGAAAAACGGGTCTTCAGTGGGGGGCGTGCTTGCATCGTACCGGACCGTAGGTCAATGTAGAAACAGCGCTTGACAAAAAATAGCTCCTCCTCAAAATCGTCTGCTTAGAGAGAACAAGCAAGGCATCATCAGGCTATACAAAGGCATCACGATTAATCGCCAATTTTGATACCCGGGCAAGGATTCTTATGCACAGTTTCAACGCTACCGTTTTTGACGAAGAACAATTTGAAAATCTGGATTGTCGTGAACAGGACCTCACCGATTTTATCTTTCGCGACTGTTCGTTTAAGACATGCAACTTTGAAGGCGCAAAACTGAGCAAGTCGCAGTGGGCCGACTGTGAGCTGATGGATTGTAATTTCAGCAATGCCCGGTTGTATGACGCGCGGTTTTCTGATGTCGCGTTTATAAGGTGCAAACTCGCCGGCGTTGATTTTACCGCATGTAACCAGCTACTCTTCTCCATCACCCTATCCGACAGCAGTGCGCCATACTGCATTTTTCAGGACATGGATCTCTCTGGCTGCAGGCTCACTTCAAGCGATTTGACAGACAGCGTTTTCGAAGGTGCAACGCTAAAGCGGGTTGATTTGCAGCACAGCAACCTCAAAGGTGCAGATTTTAGCCGTGCGGATTTATCCGGAGCAGATTTGCGGGGCGCCCAACACTATACCATAGACCCCACCGACAGCCGACTGACGAAGGCCCGATTCTCCTATCCCGAAGTGCTCGTGCTCCTCAATCGTTTTGGGGTAAAGGTTGATTAAGGCTTGTTTGCCGGCCGCGGAAAAAAAAGTGTATACAATACCGGGCTAAAACGTCTGTTAAATCTGGCAGTTTTGTGGCAGTTTTGTGTCTGGATGTAATTGTGAAGGAATTGGTAAGATACTTGATGTCCCCAAACCAAAATGTTCTTTGATCTCATTTGATCGAGCCCCCCGCCCAGATTAAAGAAAAGAATTGCGTTAAGTAATGAGAAAGGATAAGGAATATGAGAACGCTTGCTCTTCTGTTTTTGATTTGGGGGATTTCACAATTCTATTTGTCGCTCGAAACCCCTCTGCTCCCCGAAGCTCAACACCCCCCTCTCTTAGCAGTGTATACGACGAAGACACCTACGGCCGAATTGACTGAAGGCATCACTTGTACGTCGTCTGAGCTGCTCCGCAAACAAATGGTATACCTTATTAATAAGGCGCGGTCGCAACCACGTCAGTGTGGGGTGATTGCGTTTGAAGGTGCACCTCCCGTTGCGTGGAATTACACGCTCGAACGCGCTGCCAGGCTACATGCATACAACATGGCAACAGAAAACTTCTTTGCCCATCGTGGTCCTGACAGCACACATGTTGGCATTCGTGTGCAGGAGTTTGGGTACAACTGGCGTTACGTTGGTGAAAACATTTATGCCGGCATAGAAACAGTATCTGATGCGGTATATGGATGGTTGGATAGTGAAGGTCACTGCAAAACCATCATGAATCCGGATTATACCGAACTTGGTGCTGCATGCGTTACAAACCAGGCATCGCAGTACGAAAGTTACTGGGCGCAAGTATTTGCTTCACCAATGAAATAATCGTCAATGAAAGAATGGCCCTGCGAAACACAGGGACAAAAATTAAGGGGTGTGTGTACAGGTTTTGGTTATTGCCTGCGCACACCCCTTTTTTGTTTAGGAATCAAATTTGATCAACAATTAAGATGCCCTTATTACGCTGAGAAACACCATGAAAGTAAGCCGCTTTACCACGATTGTACTGTGCGCCGGCATGATTTTCTGCCTGAACGCTTGCAGTGTTTTCGAAAAAGAAGAACCAGAAGCTCCAAGAGATTACCTGGAAGAGATCCAGATGCATGCACAAGCTTTTCGGTTTGAAGCGGCAATGCGCAGTGTTGACATTGAAGGCATCATGTCACTTGTGCAGTTCGAAATTGCAGATGAAGTTGTTTTTGAAGGCCAGTCGCTATGCGGTTTTGCACCCTGGTATGATGATCCTGAAACAGGGCAACCAACCATTACCATTGTCACCAGCAAAACGTGTTGGATAGATCGGCCCGTTGAAGACAATGAAGCCCTGGTTTTTCATGAGTTGGGGCATATCGTGCTTGATCGAGGCCATAGAGAAGGCCTGCTTCCAAACAACAGCCGGCCCAGCATCATGATTGGGACAAATCTGGCCGGACTCTATGTGGGGAATGCAAAAGAGCGCCGCAAGTATTACGTCGATGAATTGTTCAATCCGGACACGCCCGTGCCCGAGTGGGCGGAATAAGCACAAAATGCATTGGAGCTTGTAGTTGCGGGTCACTATTTTCCGGCATAAATACGTCTGTAGGAAGCGGACGGCTTATGGTAGCAAATAGATACAAGCATAAAGATTGATATGACCCAGGCAAAAGAAGGACTAGCGCGGTTAAAAGCGGGCAATGCAAAGTATGTAGGCGGTCAGTCTCGAATAGACCGGAGCAAGCTGGCAGAACGCCGCGGTGAGTTGGTTGGCGGCCAGGCGCCCTATGCCATTGTTTTGGGGTGCGCAGATTCACGCGTGCCCGTTGAAATGGTGTTTGATGAAGGGCCTGGTGACTTGTTTGTGATTCGGGTAGCCGGCAATATCGCTGGGCCGCAGCAAATTGGAAGTATTGAGTATGCGGTTGGGATATTGGGCACGCCGCTACTCGTTGTATTGGGGCATCAGGGCTGTGGAGCTGTTGCCGCGACGCTTGCTGAAGTGCGCGAACCTTCTGGTTCACTTACAGCAGGACTCGTTTCTATTGTCGATGCCATCAAACCATCAATTGCAGGTATCGATGAGCTTGAAGCTGCAGTTGTAGCCAATGTGAAACACACCATAGCCGAACTTGTGGTGCAGTCTCCCCTCCTTGAAGCTGCTGTTGCAGAAGAGCGTCTGCAAATTTGTGGCGCTGTGTATGCGCTCGATACCGGCCGCGTTGCATTTTTAGATGATTAGATTTTGCGGGCTATAACAGCATTGACTCCCTTACACGGAGAACGGTTTTCAGAAGTAGTCCCTACAATCTTTAGTACAATCAATGAGCTTCCAAATCCGCAAAGAGCAACCGGAGGACATGGCCGCGGTACGCCTTGTGCATCTCGACGCCTTCCCATCATCCGCTGAAGCTGATTTGGTTGATGCGCTGCGTACGCAGGCAACGTGCCTGTCACTTGTTGCAGAAACCGACGCCGACGTGGTCGGACATATCCTGTTCTCCCCGATGCAACTCAAAGAACAGGAGACTCCTGTACTACTCGCCGGACTGGCGCCGATGGCTGTTTTGTCTTCACATCAAAACAAAGGCATTGGCTCAGCCCTGGTTGAAGCCGGACTTGATGCATGCGAAGCTGCCGGCTACGGACTTGTCGCTGTACTTGGTCACCCTGCGTACTATCCACGGTTTGGGTTTTTGGTAGCTGCCAAGCATGGATTGCAGAGTACCTACGATGTCCCGCCCGAAGTATTTATGGTCAAAGCCTTTCAAGACGAGGTACTCGAAGCACTAACAGGTACCCTGGTCTATCATCGCTGTTTTGATGAATTGGGTTGAAATTGTATTCGGAAAACCACCTTTCAACAACAAGGTAGTGCATTAAGGATGGTGTAGATGTGTCGACTCTTTTGATATACGACACACTACTTTTTATACCATCGAAAAGGCACTGCCATGTATGCAGGTCAAAAAAAAGGAAATCAGGGACGCAACAGGAAGCCCGCGGCATATCTTCGCATCTTATTGGCTGACGATAATATTCTAGAGCAAAAAATTGCAGAACGCATGTTTCGCGTTATGGGATATGAAGTGGATGTTGTGTCCAACGGGCACGAAGTAGTACAGGCTGTACGGTTTAAACCATACGACGTAGCCATTATTGATGAAGAGATGCCGGCCCTTGATGCCTGCGGTACAGCAAAACGCATCCATTCGTTACCCGCATTATGGAAACAGCCCTGGATCGTACTTTCAACCAATAACGCGGATTATACTTTTGTAACAGACAACGCTTGCGGGTTTAATGACTTCATATGCAAACCGTTTGATGAAGACGTGCTCTGGCAAACCCTTGCTCGCGTACCTTTGGCGAAAACAGTGCTACCTTACAGCGAACCCAGATAAGCCATTACGTCACGCAACTCTTTGGCTGAGAGAATTTGTCCCATTGGCGGCATCGCCGAGATGCCGGCCGCGTTGTCAAACCCATCTGCCAGTATAATGCTGGGCGTCACCAGTGCTTCCATCAGGTAACTGCTGCTATGGGTTGAGCCGGCACCTGATAGATTGGGGCCAACGGCGCTACCTTCTCCTTCTGTTACAGCATGGCACCTGATACACTGTGCCACAGGATGTTCGTTAAATATTTTTTGTCCGGCCAATACATCACCACCAGCCATGCTATAGGCAAAAGGTGCTTCCTCCCCCGCGCCTTCTTCGGTTTCAAGATCATCTACGGCAATGCTGTGCGCTTGTCCAAGAAAAAAGACTTCAAGCTGTTCTTCTGGACGTATTTTTCCGGTGCGTAGATTTTGAAGGAGCCGATTCGCAAGTTTTTTCGCGCTACGCGTCTCAATGCCGGCCAGCGTGGTTAGAGCATGTTGGCGTTCCTGTACTCCCGATTGGTTACCCAGGATTTTTTCTATACGCTTTACAGCTTCTTTCTGATCGCTTTCAGCCATCAGCGCAAGGGCTTCCTGGCGAAGGGTTGTCGATGCACTTTCGAAAGCAGTACGGTAAGCCTGCCTGGCCTGACGGGTTTGGTTGATGAGTAACGCCAGAATTTCTGTTCTCTCTGATATAGCTCTGCTTTCGTCAGCCAACCGGTTTTGCAATAACTCAGGATCGAGGCTGACGTTGTACTGCCGAAGCAACTTGATTATGGCATTGTCGGAATTACGCTGTAGTAATGTTGCAAGCTGAGCATTCAAGAGCGAACTGATTTCTCCAGGGTCTCGGCTGTCGAGGACACGGTAGCGTCGCTCCACCCGATCGAGTACTGGAGGGTTGGTCCAGTGTTGCAGCATGGCGAGTGCTTCTTTTTGCAGGTCAGAACTGGCAACTCCCGACATAAAGAAGTCGAGTACTGCTGCTGCATGCTTTTGCTTGCCCAATCGATAATTGGCGTTGAGCACCCGGCGCATCAGCGGTTCATTATCTGCATGTGGCGTGTTGTTGAGCAGTGCTGCAAGGGCCGGCATGGCTTCTGGAATCCCAAAGTCGTCGTGGATAGCACGGGCAGTTTCAAGTACAACCAGTGGATCAGCATCTGTTAGGAATGTGGTGATTACTGGAGACTTCATCCTGCGCAAAGCCACAACGGCAGTTGTTCGAACACTGTTAGAAGGATCGTCTTTTACATTAAGCAGGCTTTGAACGTCGTTTATGCCGGTAAGGGCTGTAGCGATACTGTGTCTGATAAAGGGGTCTTTGCCTGCTGTATTACGGAGTGCTTCAAAGAGCGCCGGAGCTGATGCGGTCGTCCCAACGCTGCCCAACGCCTGGGCGGCATGAAATCGAACCTGCAGGTTTTCATCTTGGAGTGACTGAACGAGCGATGATTCAAATTCAGCAAATAAAGCTGGCGCTTCCTGTATAAGCCGGCACGCTTGAATGCGAACCTGTGGGTTGGTGTCAGCCAATAAACGGTCAATAGCAATGCGCTGCGTAAGGGTGTTTGCTCTTGCAAGTTGTCCCAAACCCCATATTCCGTGTACGCGGGCAAACTGCGGTGTCGACGTGTCGAACACTGTTCGATGTAGTGCATCTTGTTGGTTATGCTCAACCAGGGCAAACTGTGCGCCTTGCCTCACACGTTGGTCCGGGTAGTTGAGTAAAGCTACAAGGGAATCTACGGTTAGCTGCGCAAAGCCGGCTGCTAGGAGTTCTGCGGTTTGTTCACGCAAAGGATGGGGATCTGATTTTACGTCGAGTTTGAATATGCCGCCTTTCTCGGTGGGCTCCCAGTTACCGCCCCAGTCAGCTACATATAAGGCGCCATCCGGACCGAAACTCATGCCGGTAGCCATGAAGCCACTTTGGAAGTGCTGTTCGTTTGCCATTTCAAACGCTGCTCCTTTGGGGCGCAACTGGAAGGCCGTGATTTTTTGTCCGGGGAATTGGGTGACAAAAAAGTAGTCTTTGTATGCATAAGAAAGGGCTGTGCCCGGGTTACGGGTAAAGCCGGCAGGGCCATCAGAATAGTTTTCGAGTGCCGGCGTGATATACGCAGCCTGTCCCTCAAAATATGGTACATGTAACCGCTCGGCCAGCCACGGATTGTATGTTGGCAATCCATTGTCTTCAGCCCACTTGTTGGTCATGTTGTATTGCCAGTTGATCCGCCAGCCCGTGTCGCTATGCCGGGTGACGTACACCATGCGTTCGCGTTCGCCTTTAAAGTCGCCGTCGTTGTCAACGCAGAAGAGGTTGCCGAAGTCGTCGAACGCAAGCTCCATACAGTTGCGCAGTCCGTGGGCAAAAACTTCGAAGTTGCTGCCATCCGGTTCGCTGCGCATGACGAGTCCTTGATTAGGGTAACTAAATTGCCGGCCCTCAAGCGATGTGATATTGGCACCCTTGTCTCCTACCGACCAATAAATTCTCCCATCAGGGCCTACTGTAAGGCCGTGCAGGTCATGCCCTCCTATGCTGATATGGACGCCATGCCCGGTTATTAAAGATCTTCTTTCATCTGCAATGCCGTCATTGTCGAGATCCTCGAGCAGCCATAAATCCGGAATGACAGTAAAGTAGACTTTGTTGTTGTGCCAGAGTACGCCGGCTGCAGTACCCGTCACCTCGGTGTTGAAGCCTTCTGCAAAGACAGAAGCTTTGTCAGCCACACCATTGCTGTCCGTATCTTGCAGAAAATGCAGGCGTTCGCTCTTTTCTTTCAGGTCGTGCCAGTTCCTGGCGCCATCTTTATTAAAATCTTTTAACCAGGGATGTGAAAGGGATGTGGTTGGAGCAAGGTACTCTCGAAGTACCTCGCGCCGCTGGGCAACAGATTGTATACTATAATCGATAACTGGCCACGGCAATGGTTCAAGTCCACGCATATTGCGCGAGTCTAGATCAGTTGATTTCCTTCTGTTTGCTTCTGTTGCGTATATACCGCCTTTGTTGTCGTGGCTTATGGCAACTGTGTTTTTCAGCATGGGCTCTTTGGCCCATAGTTCAACACTGATATCCGGGTTGGCCGGGGTGCGCCACATGCTGCTCTTTGCAACAGTCAGCATATTGACATCGATTGAAGCTGTATCAAGAAAAAGGGATCCAGCGGCGATGAGCAGCGACAGGCAGACCGTTGAACATCCGAAAATGAATAAGTATAGCCGCCTCATATTTTGCAAGGGAGGTATGGGTGGTTGGTGGTGATTTGGTTACAATAGCCATGTAGGGTGGTTCCTGCATAAGCATGGCTTGGCTGACCGCATACCACACAGGTTATATCACATAATTTATATAGCGCAAGCCAAACTATTCAGGGTATTTTATGTACCTGTTATTAAGCAGTGTCTTGAATATAACCTAATTATCGACTGTACTTTATGATAGATGAGAATGCATGATGCACTTCTATAAGATCAGATCAACAAGATATATTTTCCTAGCATTACTCCTGTTTTGCATCGCCCTGCCGGCCAAAGCACAGGATGCGCCATCCGAAAATACATCCGCAGAAAGTGGTGCGGCTGTAACTGCAGCGGGCCAAAACATATTGGGTACTATCCTGGATGCTGAAACGAGTGAGCCACTGGTTGGCGTGCATGTTTTCCTGGCGAGCCGGCTTCAGGGAACGATTACCGACAACGATGGGCGCTTCGTTTTGGAAAACGTGCTTTCCGGTGCATACAAAGTTGTTGCATCTATCATTGGATATGATTCTGAGTCGGTGTTGATTGAAGTACAGGAGGGCATTGTGCCCGGGAACGTAGCCATTCTTTTAAAGCCGACCGTGTATGAACTGGAAGGTGTGACTGTGGAGGAGGATGCTCCCCGCCAGTGGCAAGAGCAACTGGTGCAGTTCAGAGAGCTGTTTCTTGGCAGATCTTACAATGCGCGCGAAAGCCTGATTACCAATGAATACGTGCTGAGCTTCAGGGAAGAAGATGGGGAATTTGAGGCCTTTGCGAGTGAGCCGCTGCTCATTGAAAACAAAGGACTCGGATATAAAGTGACTTTTGTTTTGGACCAACTGACTTATTCAGAAGAGGACGATCTGAATATGACGCAGGGCACCTGGCGATTTGAAGAAATGGCGCCGGAGAATAATAAGCAGCGTAAAGCATGGCAGGAGCAGCGGGAGTATGTATTCAAAGGATCACTACAGCATTTATTATGGTCGATGATCCACTTGCGCACAGAGCAAGAAGGGTTTTACCTGTTACGGGACTTCAGTAACCAGGCGCCGGCTCCAGAGCCATTCCTGCAGAAATATCACGACCTTGACGAACGCACCATTTTGCGCAGGACCAAAAAGGCATACGAATACAAAATGGCCTTTCGTGATTTCATCAGGATTTACTACGAAAGAAAAGGAGATCGCGTCAAGCTATTTGGCAAGAAAAAGCCCCCTCCATCCGAGCAACTCTCTTATATGAAAATGAATCGGTTGGGAGAAGTGACTGTCCATGAGTCTGGCTACCTGTACTCACCGCAAGGCGCGTCGAGTGCTGTTACTGTTTTTGGGTACCTCGCTTCTCGGGGGGTAGCTGACCTGTTACCGCAAGAGTATGCCCTGCAGCGCGAAGAATGAAAATAGTACCGGGTGCTGGCGGTTTAAAGCCACCAGTCACCCGGTACCCATGTTATCCCGTTCGTTTCAGTTTGCCCGTCTTCTTGGCCCAGGCTTCTACTTTACCGAAAATCCAGAGCCCCAAAGGTACCATAACAACCCCCATAATGGCGAGGGTTGTAAGTTCGGGGATGACTTCAGAAAGCTGTCCCCCCGTCTCCAGCATTTCACCACTTTGCTCATCGAGTCCGATTAGGGTACGGCTTGCTGAGAGCACGTACGTGGCCGGCGAAATGTAGGACAACGGCTGTAGCCACACAGGCAATACCGAAACCGGGTAGTAAATCCCCGAAATCAGTAGCAATACCCCCTGGAAGATATTGGCAGCCTGGGCACCGTGCTCCGGACTCATCACTGGCAACACAGCTGCCATCAGGCCCAGGCCTGTAAATGCGACGCTCCCAGTGAGCACCACCACCAGTACGCCGCTCATGTTGGCCCCCGACAGGTTTATATCTACAAAAAGCAAAAGGCCGAGCAATACAACTGTCGAGTTGACGAGGCTGTATAAAACGGCATAAATACTTACACCCAGCAAGTGGGTAAACCGGGAGACTGGGGCCATGAACGTGTATTCCAATGTGCCTTCCCATCGTTCCCAACTGATAGAGTTGGAAATTTCATGAAACATGGCAGAAAGGAAATTCCAGAGCATAACCCCAAGAATCAGGGTTATGGTCAGGCGTGGTTCGTTTACTGCAACACCAATGAGAACAATGGTGGCGGCATTAACGAATTCGTAGAATGTGAAGACGACAACCCAGGACATGTAGCGCCTGAGCAGGTGGAAATTTCTGAAGACAAACGCCCAGGTTTGTCTAATTGAGGTAATCATTTTCTATTCCAGATTTATGCGGCCGCGTACTAATCAACAGCCGCTAACGATTCTTCTTTTTCAAGCGATTCGCCGGCCATGGCGATAAAGGCATCATCAAGCGTTTCCGCGTTTGCTGCTTTTTTCAGCGTGTTGGCTGTACCCTCAATAAGCAGTTTACCTTTTGAGAGAAAGCCAATGCGCGCGCAAAGCCGCTCTGCCTCTGCCATATCGTGCGTCGTAAGCAGGATTGTAGTCCCTTGCTCTTCGCGTAATTCTTCCAGGAAGGTCTGCACATCCCGCCGGCTCTTTGGATCAAGCCCGGTTGTGGGTTCATCCAGCAAAAGCACGGGCGGATTGAGCAGGAGCGCGCGGGTTATTGCAATCTTTTGTTGCATACCGCGACTCATCTCCTCGATAGGCTCCCGAAAGCGATCGGACTCAATGCCGAGTCGCTCCAGGATTTCCATGGCGCGTCGCTCTGCCTGTTTGGGATCCAGCGCATACAGTTGTGCCGCATACAACAGGTTTTCCCGTGGTGAGAGCTTTTTGTAGAAAGCTGCATCCACACTGACCCGCCCGATTTCCCATTGCACGGCGCGCGCATCTCGCGGCAAGCTGTAGCCGAGCATGCGTACCGTGCCTTCATCCTGGTGTAACAGGGTGGAAAGGATGCGAATCAGGGTGGATTTGCCGGAGCCATTGGGGCCAAGCAGGCCATACGTCTCACCCATTCGGATGGAAAAAGAGACGTTGTCGAGTGCTACTTGCTCAGAAACGACCCGGCGGTTCCAGCCTTTGCGCTTGCGAAATGCCTTTTTCAGGTGCTGTACTTCTATTGCTAACATACGTCCGTTGGTTTTCAGTAAGCGTTGAATTGTCAGATGCGCCGCATAACTTGGCGGTGCTCGCGCCTTACATCGAGAGGAAAACCACGGGTGAAACCACTTGAACGGAGACCAGCAGGAACGCTGATTTGCGTGTGAAAAAGTCCATGCCCGGTTGGGGGCGAAAGAAAAAGTGGGATAAACGTACGATTTCCGATCAGACTGTCGCGAACGGCACGGTGGCGCAGAGCGACATGGCGTCTGGAATGCAAGAGGTGCGTACTTTTGCGACGGCGGCGTATTAGCTACGCGCCGGCTCAGGCAAAAGTGTTATGTGTGCGAGATTCGACGCATCGGAAATCTGGTCGTTTTACTGGGATTGACTGGTTAATTGAAGGGGCCTACGGGCCTTTATGTTGATAAGTTACAACAAAAAAGAAACCCGGACCTGACATAATATACGCCGGGTCCGGGCACAGATACAGGGCACTAATCAAGGCATTAAAAAGCAACTTCGTCTTTCTTAATCACAAAGAGCCCTTCGCGCATGCTGGTCACGATGATGTTGCCGCTCTTAAAGTACGGGTAGTTACTCCATGAGCCGCCCCCGCCACCTTCAAATGGCGTGGTGTCAAGAAAGCCTACTTCTACAGGGTTCTCGGGGGAGGAGATGTCGAGTACCCGGAATCCACTATCGTAGTTGGACTGGTACATCAAGTCACCACGGATGTATAGATTGTGATCTGTTGATGTGGTTTCTGCAATGTATTCCTTGACGAGTACCGGATCATCGAGGTCGGTCACGTCCCAAACCAGCGTTCGCGTACCTTCAACGACATTTGTTGGCTCATCGCCTTCGTCGTTCATGTAGAAATAACGATGGTCTTCGGTGAGCCATCCCTGATGGGCGTAAACAACTTTGGGATAATCTGCCACTGAAAGCGACACAGGATTTTCTTTATCCGATACGTCAGCGATATTCAACGCTGTTTCGTTTGATCCAAGACAAATCTCTTTGCCCTGGTGCTCGGTATCCGGGCCTTGATAGACCACACACTGTGCGTCATGTGAGTACCCGGTTTTATTACGGCCCGTTTCTGCGTCGGCAAAACAGCCGGCAAAGGTTGGGTTTTTAGGCTCTTCAAGGTTGATCATGTGTAATCCACCGCCACACGTTTCGCCACCCGAGCTACTGCCCACTGCGTAGCCAAAGCCTGTGTCTTCGTTGATCACAATGTTGTGCGCGCTAGCAATGTTGTCATACACGGCATCTGCATCAAAGTCTACCGGTTCGCTACTGCCGGTCCGCAGGCGGGTAAGATCGAATACCTGCATCCCATGCTGGCCTGAAGCATCGGCAACGATATATGCGTGGTCTTTGTAGACTTTGATGTCACGCCATACGCTGGCGCGCGCGCCTTCCGTCATGGATAACTGGCCGACATATACTGGATTATTGGCATTGGTGACATCAACAAACGAAGTACCGTCGGACCTGCCGATCAGCGCGTATTCTTTGTCTGTTTGTGGGTCGGTCCATCCCCAAATGTCATTGACCATCACGCCCCGCGCACCACCCATTTCTTTAATAGGGATGAAAGACTGCAGGCTGACCCCCTTGCAATCGAAGCCGGCGGCTTTGTCTCCTTCACATTTGACTTCGTTGCCCGTAATCGCTTCAATGCCTTTGACTTCGTTGATTACACGGAGTCGCTGATCCCAGTTGTTGTTTTCTGCATTGCGCGCAAAGATGAGGGCAGCACCCTCGCCGCCATCAATACCGGTTGCACCAAATACCGCAACGTTTGCATCGCGCAGCATGGCTGTGCCAAAAGAAGCCCGTCCGGTCAGGTTGTCGCCTGTGATTTTTGTGACGCTCTGCCAGCCCCGCTCGCCATGATTGCTGAACAGGTATGCACTGCCCGTCCGTTTATCTCCCGGTGCGCCAATCCACAATTCGTTTTCAGATACAAGGATAGATGTACCAAAGCGGCTGTTGCGGAGGCCGTCATAAGCAGTGAGTATTTGCGGGCCTCTCCGAGAATTGTTGGCGCTGAGGTTGAATGCATAAACTGCACCCTGGCGATTATTGTGCCGGGGGGCCGCGACATAGGCTACATCATTTCCGAACGCAACGACCTGGCCAAACTGTGTTTGCTCTTCCGCGCCGTTGACTTCGAGTTTGCGCTGCTGGGTCCATTGCTCGCTTTCTGTATCCAACGCGAATAGGTACGCTGCGCCTTTGTTTTCGTTATGGGCAGGGGTGCCGGCGAGGAGCTGCATGTCCGCCATGGCAAGCGAAACGCCAAAGCCATCGCCTTCAACTCCGTCATCCGGACGTAAAACACTGTGCTGACTCCAGCTCCCATCTTCCATTTTTTTGAAGATAAAAACGCTGCCTGTTTTGTTATCACGACCTGGCGCGGCAACGGCGGCGATGCCATTCGAAAAGACGACATTGCTCCCAAACCGGTCGCCGGGTAAGCCATCCGTTGCGCTAATTCTGCCAGACTCTTCCCAAAATCCTTCGCTATTGCGGGAGTAGGTGAGCACGGTACCTGTTTCTTCACCGTGTCCGCTCATGCCAACAAGCAACGTTGTGCCATCAGCTGCCATGGCGTGCCCAAAGCGGTCGCCGGGGAATCCATCAGCTGGTTCAAGCCTGGTTGTTTCAATCCAGGTGCCCGGTTTTTCATCATCTGCATAAACGTATACTGAACCGGGAAAATTTGTATTTCGGGCTTCGCCTACAAAAATGGTATTTTCTCCCAATGCCATGGCGCC
>JBCCIM010000141.1 GCA_039111535.1 Bacteroidota bacterium
CATGGGCACAGACCTGATTGGCAGTAAAATAGACCAGGACACCTCGTTCTCTCTTTTCGACTTCTTCCACGAACGCGGCGGCTCGTTTATCGACACTGCTAACTTCTATGCCAGTTGGTATGAAGGATGTGTTGGAGGGGAAAGTGAAACTACGATTGGTAACTGGATGAAGGCCCGCGGCAACCGGCAGCAGATCCAGATTTCTTCAAAACTCGCTTTTGATTATCCGGGCTGCTCGGGCGGATTAACCGCAGCAGAAATTGAGCGAGAATGCGAGAAAAGCCTGAAGCGCCTGCAAACCGACTACATCGACGTCTATTATGCCCACCGGGATGATTTTGAGACGCCCGTCGAAGAAACCATGGAGGCATTTGACCGACTGATAAAAGCCGGCAAAATAAGGGCAATCGGAGCGAGCAATCTCTGGTTGTGGCGTATTGCTGAAGCCAACATGGTCAGTCAGCTCAACAACTGGGCGCAGTACGCCGTTGTCGAGCAGCGGTACACGTACCTCAGGCCGCGGCATGGTGCTGATTTTGGCCCGCAGATCTGCATCGACGAGGACATGAAGCGCTATGCTGCACACCACAACATAACGCTCATCGGCTACTCCATCCTGCTTCAGGGCGCCTATACGCGCGATGACAAACCCATGCCGGCCCAGTTTGCCGGCCCTGAAGCAGATGACCGCCTCGCCATGTTGGCCGCCATTGCCAGCGAAACAGGCGGCACAATGAACCAGGTTATCGTTGCTTGGATGCGTCAAAGCAGTCCGTTTGTGCTGCCCATCATAGCCGGCAGCAAAACAGCCCAGCTTGATGAAAACATCAGCGCCCTGGACCTCACCCTCTCAGCGGATCAAATGGAACGCCTCAACACCGCCGGCAATCCAGATGTAAAAAAAGCCTGGCTGCGATAGCCCGGCTTATCCGCCCCAGATACTACCTGCAAACCACAGGTTGAAACAATGAACAATCCCATGACAGCAACTTCTGCTTTCAGGGTCATGCTGCGTGCTGCTGTAACTGGGCTCGCACTGATCCTCACCTTGCCCCTTAACCACGCCTTTGCACAGGCCAACGAGGTTATTTTTTCTCCCGTAAAGATCGATGGCCCAGTACACGACCCTACCATAAACAGCTACTGGTATGGTCCGTTTTCAGAGACGGCCTCCGTACTCGATGTAGACAACGACGGCGACTACGACATCGCTGCCGGCAAACACTGGTATGAAGCGCCGCTGTGGATCAAGCACCGCAACTACCGCCCCGGTGCTGATCGCAACGGCCCTGAGACCGAGAGCAACAGCGAGTTTGCACTCGACGTTAATGGTGACGGCTGGGACGACATCGTCAGTTCAGGCTGGATGTTTATGAAAGGCGCTTACTGGTATGAAAACCCAAAGCGCCCCACTGCAGCCGGCGAGCAATGGAAATCGTATAAAATCCACCAGGCTTTCAACATGGAAGGCGTGATTCATGATGATATCGATGGAGACGGGGATGAAGACATCCTTGTTAACCACTGGTCGCTTGTTGACGGCCAGGGCATGACGTGGCTCGAGCATATCGACGAAGCGCCATGGTTCATCGAACACGTGATTGGCCGAGAAGGTGACACCCACGGCAATGGCCTTGGTGACATCAACATGGATGGGCGCATCGATATCATAACGGGCCAGGGCTGGTACGAACAGCCCGAAGTGGCAACGGACAAACCCTGGACTTTTCATGCCGATTGGCAGTTCCAGTCAGCTGATCCTTCGCGAGCGGGCGCTACAGCTCACCCGGACCTCGTCTATGACGTAAATGAAGATGGACTCAACGACATCATCATCGGCTCCGCGCACGCGTATGGGCTCGCATGGTATGAACAAAAACTGGGTGCAGATGGCACGCGCTCTTTTGAACACCACTGGATTGAAACCGACTATAGCGTTTTTCACACCCTGGCGCTTGGCGATCTCAACGGTGATGGGAAAGATGACCTGATTGCAGGCAAACGCCTCTTTGCCCACTATGGCGGCGATGTTGGAGTGGGCGACCCCTCTTTTGTCTTCTGGTACGACATCAAAGGCGGTGAATTTGAGCGGCATATCCTGTCCTATAATCATGTACCCTATTATCCGGACCAGGGCAGCATAAACCCACCACCAAACAACGTTGTGGGCGTGGGCATGAAAATCAACGTCAAAGACATGGATAAAGATGGCAGAAACGATGTCATCCTGGCCGGCAAAACCGGTCTCTATGTTTTCTACAACCAGGGTACGCCGCCCAAACCAGATTTCCGCAGTTTGATTGCCGGCCGGCCGTCTATCAAAAATCTCGCCTCCTACTACACGTACCCGACGTGGCGTCAATGGCCCGAATACAAAACCCTCTTTAATGGTCATGACTTCACTGGATGGAAGGTACCCAAAGGCGGCGAAGGGCACTGGGTTGTAAAAGACTACATGATCGACTACGACGCCAACACAGAATCGGGCAGAAATAGCGACAAAAACCTCTGGACAACCGAGTCTTTTGGCGACTTCGCCCTGCACGTGGAATGGCGATTCAAAGAAGCTTCAGGGCTTCACGACATGCCCTTTATTCTACCCGACGGCAGCTACAAAAATGACGAAAACGGAGAAGTGATCAAAACACCGACACCCAACTCCGATTCGGGTATCCTGCTCCGCGGTTCAAACAATCAGGTAAACTTGTGGAACTGGAACGTTGGCTCGGGTGAACTATGGTCGGTTCGCAACAACAAGGATGCCACCCCCGAACAACGCGCAGCAGCCGTACCCACCAAACGGATGGACAACCCCATCGGTGAGTGGAATGCGATGGACATCATGGTTATTGGTGACCGGGTATCGGTAATGCTGAATGGTGAATGGATCATTGAAGATGCCCATGTACCTGGCCTCCCGGAAAGCGGCCCAATCGGCCTTCAGCATCACGGCGGAATTGATAAAAAAACGGGTGAGTATGTGGCAACGTCCAGCCTGATTCAATTCCGTAACCTCTGGGTTCGTCCTATTGATGGGCCATTACTCGCACTGGAAGATCCGGCAGACAGCGAAGAAGGCTGGGAGACGCTTTTTAATGGCGAAGACCTTACCGGTTGGCTCACAGGGCCCAACAACAAGTTTGTTGTTGAAGATGGCGAACTTACCGTTAAACGGGACAATCCTGACGGCCAGGAGCACAACCTGGATTACCTCTGGACAACAGGACGCTATGACGATTTCATCCTCGACCTCGAATTTAAGGTAGTTGATGGGACCAACAGCGGCGTATTCTTTCGCACAGACGACGTCATGGATCCTGTATGGACAGGACTTGAAGTTCAGGTGACCAGTTCACATGGCCATAACGGCATCACACGGACCGGTACAGCCGGCGCTATCTATGACATGTTAGCGCCCACCAAAAATGCGGTTAACCCCTCTGGAGAATGGAATACCTACCGACTGAAATGCGTGGACAGCAAAATCCAGGTATGGCTCAATGAAGAGCACGTGGTTGATATGGATATTGCACATTGGCGAGAAGCCCACATGAATCCGGATGGCTCCCGCAATAAATTCCCCACACCCGGTACCGCGTTCGCACGTGAAGGACACATCGGCCTGCAAGATCATGGAAAACCGGTGTGGTATCGGAATATTAGAATAAAGAGGCTGTGAGAGGAGTGAGGAGTGAGGAGTGAGGAGTGAGGAGTGAGGAGTGAGGAGTGAGGAGTGAGGAGTGAGGAGTGAGGAGTGAGGAGTGAAAGATAGTAATTTTGTGTTTAGCGCAAGGGCTCAGGAGCTTGATTTTTCAAAGATCTGCTGAGCCTTTGCGTCAAAAAAGGGCCATCAAAACTCCTCACGCTCACTCTTCTCACTCAAAACCTAACCAACATTTTCACGAAGCCTTTGTCAAACCGCTTCACCACGGTGTTGAACTGGTGCGTATCGCCATCGATGTCGTAGGCGCCGCCCATTTCAAAATGGAAGCGATTGGATGCTACAAAACTCATACTAAATACCAGCCTGTTGTTGAACGGCGCTACGTAGATGTATTGCTGTGTCCAACTTTTGGTAATCTGCCGACTGGCTTCGACATCGATTTGATCTCGCTTGAGTGACATGTAACGGAATTCAGTATAAAAGGGCACTTTGAAGGGTTGGATTTTAATACCGACATCCAGAACCCACCGCGTTTCTGCGTGATCAAGCGCATGAGGCAATACTGAAATAGAGAAATCGTCACCGTCCTGCGTGTCCGTGTATCTGTCCCTCGAAAAACGGATAAATGGCCGAAGGCGGCCCATATATCCATACACAAATCCACCGAACTTACGCGTTTGCTGCGTGGTCCTGTACGCACCGGCAAAAGGGTTACCATCCGCACTGCGCGTCAGGTGATCTCGGTCAGCATAAAAAAACAGGCCTGTAGTGGTATGCCGAGAGCGCACATCTACAGAAGCATTTACAAAGCCGGCTCCCCGTTTCTGCTCATACATGAATGCCTGTTGGCCCTTGTCCGTAATGGCATCTCGGCGTTGTGGCTGCACGCCAAAAGAAACATCCAGATGATAGAAATGCGACTTTGGCGTTCGATATCGACCTGAAAAAAATATGGGAAACGTTTTAAAGGTGGTCTGCAAATGCCCGCCATTTGGGATCCGTGGGTCGTCGTCGTTCCCAACTGTATTTACCAGATTGTTGAGATAATTCATCACCGTCACATCTAGCTCAGCGTGCCCCAGCTGTTCGCTTTCAACCTTATATGACAGGGTTAAATCGAGGTCTTGTTTGAATTCAGACAACGTGTGATTGAGCGAAATCCTGTGTTGGTTGAACGTGTGTTCATAGCCAATCTCAATGAGGGCACGTGTCCCTCTTGCATGCTGTTGCGGATAGAAGTTGATCAGGAAATTTGCATCGGCCCCAAGCGCCGCATCCATATGCAATTGAGAGAACATGGCCAGGCTCCCTTTAGAGTAGCTCCCAAACCGCATCCTGTACCCTTTCGGTTGTTGATACCAGTTGAAGGACGCATTGAACTGATGCCCATGCATCCAGTTGTCCAACTCATATTCGCGCTTGACAAGCGGCGTATAGACGCGGGCAAATCCACGGTCGTAAAATTGTTCGTTGTAGGCGTGGGTTTCATCAAGCAGTTGCAGGCGTGCCTGGACCGACCAATCGTAGGTTGTCGCATGGGTTGGGGTTTGATGCACGTATTCTTGCGCAACGGCTTCAAGCCTCCCTGCAATTATTATAAGCAGTACCACGTGCACGCCTGTAGTAAAGCGTCGGCCGGCGTGTGTCACAATCGAAAAATTAACCATCTATTGCTGGGATGAGAGATGCAAAAGATCAGCTGTTGATAATGTAGACACGTGTGTGATTTTGCTACATGTATCCATGCATTATGCTCAACATAACACAGTACCACAGCTAATAGCAGCTATCATGCCAGAGCGGCCTATATGCATAAAACGGGCTAAAACAGCGATTAGATGCTGTAAGAGGAGAACCCGCCATCAATTGGAATAACGGTACCTGTGACAAACCTCGAAGCGTCGGAAAGCAGGTAAATCACTGTCCCGATTAATTCTTCGGGTTCACCGTATCTACCCATAGGCGTGTGCGCAAGTACTTTCTTAGCGCGCGGCGTGTATTCTCCTGTCTCCTGATTGATGTGCAGAAACTTGAGTTGTTCGGTAAAGAAAAAGCCTGGTGCCAGTGCGTTCACGCGAACGCCCGCGTGCGAGAAATGTACAGCAAGCCACTGCGTAAAATTGGCAACGGCGGCTTTTGCTGCGGAGTATGCGGACACCTTCGTGAGCGGGGTCAACGCACTCATCGAGGAAATATTAATGATGGAGCCGGCCTCCCGATCAGCCATTCCCCGCGAGAACACTTTGGTTGGCAAAAACGTGCCCAGGAAATTAAGGCTAAACACAAACTGGAATCCTTCAAATTCCAGGTCGAAGAAACTGGTCAATGCCTCATTCTCAGCATCCCCCTGCTCAAAAAACGGGTTGGTGGTTGTACCACGCGGGTCATTTCCTCCAGCACCGTTGATTAGATAATCTGGCGGGCCCCAAAGGGCTACGATCTGCTCGTATACGGCCTGTAATTCTGCTTCTTTCAGCACATTACAGGGAAATGCCTTGGCAATGCCACCCGCTGCAACTATGTCGTTTACGGTAGCCTCGGCGCGTTCAGCGTTCAAATCCAGGGCAGCGACCTTAACACCGATCTGTCCGAGTGCCCGAGCAAGTGCCCCACAAAGGGCCCCGCCCGCACCTGTAATTACGGCAACGCCACCGGAGAGGTTGAACTGGTCAAGAATGGGATTTGACATGGTAAATGGGGTTGGAGGTTAGGCATTATTCCGCAGGAATAAACTGACGCAAATAAGTGTAGCTCTGTTTAATCGCGAGTTTTCTACGGGCAAGGGTGCCTTCATATGCTCGGTCTTCTACTTCAACACAAACGGCGCCGTCGAAACCCGAGTCGGTTAAAACAGAAAAGAATTTACCCCAGTCTACATCACCCATCCCGGGCAGTTTGGGCGTATGGTAATCATTCGGATAAGCCATCGTACCTACTTCATTCAGCCGTTCCTGGTCTACCCGAGCGTCTTTGGCGTGTATATGGTAAAGCTTATGGGCAAAATCGCGCATAGGTTTGAGGTAATCCATGTGCTGCCATACCATGTGAGAGGGGTCATAATTCAGTCCAAAATGGTCGGATTCAAACGTTTCATACATCCGTCGCCAGATTGCCGGCGTGTGCGCCAGGTTTTTGCCGCCGGGCCATTCATCTTTTGTGAACGACATGGGGCAGTTTTCGATGCCAATTTTGATATCCCGCTTCTCCGCATATTTGATAATCGGCCGCCAGGCTTTCTTGAACCGGGGCCAGTTTTCGTCCACGTTTTTGGTCCAGTCGCGGCCAACAAACGTATTTACATTTTTCAGTCCAAGTGTTTGTGCTGCCTGTATCACTTTTTTGATGTGGTCCTGGTATACCTTGGCTTCTTTTTCGTCGGGGGCTAGCGGATTCGGGTAATAGCCCAGGGCACTGATGGTAACGCCCGTTTCTTCCATCAGGGCGTGCACAGCTGCTGCTTCTTTTTTGCCAAAGCCCTCTACATTGATGTGGGTAATGCCTGCGTATCGCCGGCTGGCTTTCCCTTTCGGCCAACACATGACCTCCACACAATCATACCCAACTTCAGCAGCGTATGTGAGCACTTCTTTCAAAGACAACTCGGGCAGAATGGCACTGACAAATCCTAGTTTCATGGTTTGATTGGTTGAAGGTTGCTAGTTGAAGGTTGAAAAGTTTACGAGATGCGGCAATCGACATTCGAACTATACCGTTACCCAGCGTTCTTCGCGGTGGCTTTTCAAGATGGCATCACAGAGTTCAATTTCCCGGTGGCCTTCTGCGAAGGTTGGATATAGTGCATCTTCGGCGGGAATTCCTTCTGCGATGGCGGTATAGAAAGCGCGGAAACACTGTTTGAACGAGTCTGGATAGCCTTCGTTGTGACCACCAGGATAGTTAGCAAACGGCCATGCCAGGTCTGAAAGCAGGGCAGGATCTCTGCCTAGAATTTCGTTGGGTTTATCCCGGTAGCCCAGCCAAAGGTCGTTGGGGTGCTCGCTGGACCAATGTAAAGCGCCTTTTGAGCCGCTGATTTCGTATTGCATGGTATTTTTTCTGCCAGCCGTAACCTGCGAAACCCAGAGTACCGCGCGTTGCCCACCACTGAAGCGAAGCAATACAGTGCCGGCATCGTCTGTGGTAATATCAATGTCTTCTACCTCTGTGGGCGCCTGGCCTTTTACCGCTAAAGGTGGCCACTTCGCCGAGCGGGCGTTTACGTACGGGATGCACCGTTTTGAGGTCAGCAAACACGGCTTCCACTTCGAGCCCAGTGATGAACGAAATCAGGTCCATCCAATGCGTGCCAATGTCTGAAACAGCCCGTAGTTCTCCGCCCTGCGCTGCAAGTACGCGCCAGTTGTAATCCGTATCGTACAACAACCAGTCTTGCACATAGCTGCCTTTGATGGCCAGGACTTCGCCAAGCGCGCCACTGCTGATGCGGGCTTTGGATTCGAGGTTCAGCGGGAAGTACCGCTGGTTGTAGCAAACGCCGGCGGCAAGCCCCGATGCTGCAGCCAGTTGCACCAGTTCTGCAGATTCATCCGCCTGCATTGCCAATGGCTTCTCACACATCACGTGTTTGCCAGCAGCCAGCGCGCGTTTTGACATGTCGTAATGCAAGACATTTGGTACCGCCAGATGCACCACATCAACCCGGTCATCTGCAAGCACTTCTTCGAAAGATGCGTACGCCTTTTCGAGACCCATTTGATGCCGGGCAGATTCCGACTTGGCCGGCGAACTGCCCATCACACCGTGCACACGCACACCTAGCCGTATCAAAGCTTCAACGTGAACAGGCCCTATAAATCCTGTACCAACAACAGCTGCGCCTAATTTGTGTATATCCATGCCTGTCTCCTGTTAGACTTGTCTCCTGCGATCATCATAAGGGATGCGCTGGAAATTAGATGGCGGCAAACGTTATTTCAAGGGGCAACCCATTTTTATAAGTCTGGCTTTACAAGAACCGCGATTTGACCCGACCCCATAACACATCGTGATCAAATGCAAGGGCTAGCGCATCAATTTCATCCTTTTGCGCCCATTTGTAGGCAGAGACCTCATCGCCGGCAATGGCATCCGCATGATCTACTGTTGCAAAATAGGCAATGTCGAAAATGTGATCGCGCGGGTCGCGTTTGGGATGGGACCGCACATCAATGAGTTGCAATTTGGACCGGTCCAGTCTGATTCCTGTCTCTTCATACAGTTCGCGCACGGCAGCGTCTTCGATTTCTTCTTTTCCTACGTCCAGAAATCCGCCGGGAAACGCAAAGCAGCCTTTAAACGGGTTGATATCCCGTTCTATCAATAAGAAACTGTTTTTGGATATATCGAACAGTACAACGGTGGCTGCGACGCTTGGGTGGGGAAATTCGTAAGCGTAATATTGTTTACCGTTGACTGCTTCCACCATGAACACATTGGCAACAGGCGCACCTGGTGCCGGCGGCAGTATTTTGCCTGATTCCCCAAATTCCTTTGTCATGTTGTCCTTCCTTCCAGGGTCCATGGGGTATGCCTGATAACTAGTTGTTAAATGGGGTTCTATCCTATATTTTGAAGCAGCTTCACGATGCACTGCTGCCAACCCTATGAGCCGAAATCTACAAAAGTGTTGTAACAAAGACAGACCCATACGTTTGTTCTGCCATTTTTAGAGAAGCTCCGAAATTTTCGGCAATCCGAATCAGATGCTGTAATATGATGTCCCGCCGTCTTTCATACAGCCCGATTATCGATGAAGCCCTAGCTCAGAAAGAGATGGGAATTTGTCTGATCAACTGTTTCTTTGGCCAGCGGCCCGCTGGTCTCTCGTTCGTATTGGATGCGTTTGCTCAAAATACTACAGTTAATTTTCTGCTTTTCTCTGATTGCATCTCGCCCAACGATACGCCAGATAACATAACAGTGATTCCCAGTACACTGACAGATATTAGGAAACTGGCTGCGGCAAAACTTGGCCTACCGGTGCATATTACCCACCCTTACAAGCTCTGTGATTTCTATGCAGCTTACGGGAAAATTTTTGAGGACTACCTCGTGCCGTTCTCTTTTTGGGGGACAGTCGACCTTGATGTATTACTGGGACACATCCCCACATTTATCACATCCGGCTTACTCAACAACCATGATGTAATCAGCGGGCACGAAGATTATGTAGCCGGCCACTTTACGCTGTACCGAAACACCCCAGCAATCACAACCCTGTATTCCCAAAGCCATGATGTTGAGCGCGTTTTTCTTGCTGAAAAACATATGGGATTTGAAGAATGCGGGCAACGCTGGATGGAGTTTAGAAAACGCAAAAAACTGGCTTATTCGAAATCAAAAATAGACAGCATAACCCATGTTCTGCGCCGGCTGGCAAAGAAAAACCAGGCCCGCGTCAGTTTCAATCCTTTTGTCAGGGAACGAACACTCTTGCACAACACGCATTGGCTACTAGCCTGGCAAAACGGACACCTGTATGATGTAGTCGATGATCAGGAAATCTTGTATTTCCACTTTCACATGATGCAACCCGGTTTTCGAATTCCAGACTGGACCTCCTTGCCAGACACATTCTACATCAACAAACACGGCTTCTTTATCTGATTCCGTATTGTTCACAAACAACGCATGCAACTAACACCTGACATATCTCCCCCCAAAACCGGTGCCTCAACTGATGCTCCGGTACAGCAGTCAGTGTGTCTCGTTATTTGCTACTTTGGAAAAGCGCCAGCGTGGATGAGATTTTTCTTCAAATCGTGTGCACATAATCCCGATATCAACTTCCTCATTTTCACGGATTGTATCAGCCAGGAAGAGGCGCCGATAAATGTAAAGGTGGTTCCTTGCACGCTGGCGGACATCAGGTCGCACGCAACCAGCACGCTCCAATTCGATGCCGTACTGGATAGACCTTACAAGCTGTGCGATTACAAAGCAGCGTACGGAGCCATTTTCGCCTCGTATTTGTCACCCTACTCATTTTGGGGTATGACAGACCTGGATATTGTCTTTGGCGACATCACGGCCTTCATTACCACTGAATTGCTCCAGACTAACGATGTAATCAATGCACATAGCGATTACCTTGTTGGTCACTTTTCGCTCTATAGAAACGAAGCGCCGTACAACCGGCTATTTGAGATAAGCCGCGATTATAAGACGGTTTATACGTCCCCTAAGGTGTACTCCTTTGCCGAGTGCAACTTCGCATGGACTGCGTTTTCTCGTAAGCAAGCGCGCCTGACCGAAAAAGCAGTAGAAATCGAAAGCATGACCCATTTGGTCAACAGGCTTGCCGACACAGACCAACTTAAGACGTGCTTTCTGCCCCTGGTTAGAGAGAAGCCTCAACTACATAAGCAGAACTGGCTACTCCGCTGGCATAACGGTAAACTTTCAGACATAAGTCTGGACGAGGAAATCATGTATTTCCATTTCCATTTATTCAAAAAGTCGCCACGTTTCAGGATACCTGCCTGGCAGTCAATACCGGATACGTTCTATATCAACAAGCATGGTTTTTTTGCCTAAAGAACTACGCTTTACCTTACCCCCATTTGATCCCACACCCACAGAATTAGTACCAGTGCTATGTTACGATCTACCTTATTATTCGCATGCCTCAGTTTACTGATCATTGCAGTTTCTTCGTGTACCGCTAGCAAAGACATCGCTAAGAGCAGCGATGATATGATTGAGAGCGGCAAAGAAATGATTGAAGCCGGCCAAAACATTGTAGATGCCGGCAAAGACATGTTGCTACAAATTTTTGCTGAAGATGCTGCAGCGATAAACCTGGATGACCCTATCTGGGATTTCAACCAAAAAGAAGAGAAACGCAAAAACTGGTTCAAAGGAGAACGCAACTACTACAAGAAGAATTACAACGCCCAATACAGGCTGAAAGCCTTCTATGACATCAAAGATGACTCTACAATAAGAAGCGTGGTCCAGCAATGGACGTCACTTGGACCAGACGATATCAGCGGCCGGCTGATTTCTGCCCAGCTACACCCAACTGATGAAAACCAGCTATGGGTTGGATCTGCCAATGGCGGCCTCTGGAAAACAGACAATAGTGGTGAGTACTGGTACAACGTAACAGACGCGCTCCCCTCTATGGCTATCGGAGCTATCGCCCTCAATCCGAACGATCCCACTGACATGATGATCGGCACGACATCAGTTGTTGGAGCTGTTAGCGGTCTTGGTCTATCCAACTCATTTGCGCTGGGAGCAGGCGTTTTTCGATCGAAAGATGGTACCAAAACCTGGCATGAAGTCTTAGGTCCAGATGGGTACAGGCCAGAAGATATGCAAAACCGCCTCGTCAATAGCAATCAGCTCGTATGGCATCAAAACCATCCCGAATCGGTCTTTCTTGCCAGCAATCATGGTCTATGGATCTATGCATTAAGCAAAGAAGCCTGGCAAAAGGTATTTACCGACACCACATCCTCGCGTCACAAAGATAATTACGTATCACTGCTCATTAACGAAAAACAACCGGGACGCATCACAGTTGGCGGCTTAAAGGGTGGCGTGTTACAATCTAACGACAATGGAATGACATGGGAAAGCAAAAATGAAGGCCTGCCGTTACCAAATGAAAATTACCGCCTAAAAATGCTCACCCAATCTAAAGAATTCCCTGACGTCATTTTTGCTGATATCATCGTCCCGAAGAAACATAAGTCGCGCATCTACAAATCGAGTGATGGGGCCAAAACGTGGAAACAGATTAGTACAACACCGGAATTTGTTCAAGAACTGGCAGTGTCTCCAGTAGACACAAATCTGATCTTCGCCGGCGGAGTCCATCCTTTTCGTTCCACGGCAGGTGGTCGTAGTAAATTTAGAAAAGATACAAGCGGCACCGTCAGAGAGTATCGCACGTGGCGGGACGTGACCAAAAGAAGGGGATGTTTCGATATCGTGCATGTAGATCAGCATGGTTTCTATTTCTCAGATAACAATCCTGAATTGATTTATGCCCTGACAGATGGTGGCATTTATCGTTCGTTGGATCGGGGTAAGTGCTGGCGCGCCATCAATACCGGTCTTAGCACCTTGCAGATTTATGGTATGGCTTCCTCTCCCCATGATTCAGTATCAATTTCTATTGGTGCGCAAGACCAGGGCACCTTACTTACCAACTCCTACGGAAAAATTTGGACAAAACGCGTCACAGGGGACGGAGGCGCAACCTTGTTCGATCATACCCGCCCCAATATCATGTACGCTACAGCTGCAAATGGAAACCCGTGGAAACTCGTACGCGGCCGAGAACCCAGGCGTATTATACGGGGCATCGACAATGGTAAGACGGGCACCAGAGAAACCTCCTTGTGGATTGCACCGCTTACCATGACACCAGATTCTTCCCAAATCTTGTTTACAGCCAGGCTCGACTCCATTTATCGATCTACCAATGGTGGCGAAATGTGGACGCCTGTGGCCAACATTGAAACGGTTAATGTTATTACAACAGATATAATAAATCCTTCCATTGTATATGCCTATTCCAAGGCAAATGGACGAATACATCGCTCTTTGGACCGCGGGATAACGTGGGAGGAGCCAGCACTTTGTAATGAGCAAGAAATATGTACACCGGGAAACGATGTTTTTGACCTCGCAGCAGACCCGGATACTTCAGGCATCGTCTATGCAGTCCGTACGTCCAACAAAGATCAAATCTGGCGATCCCGCGATACAGGAAGGACCTGGCAGAACATTACATCGTCTACGTTCAATGATCTCGCGATATCTGTTCAAGATATTCTGATTGTCCCAAGCAAGACAGCGCAACAAAAACAAATTTATATAGGGACGGATATCGGCGTATTTTTGAAGCAGGCTGCCGTTTCAGATTGGATGTATATGGGTGGCAAATTCCCCGCAGCGATTGTAACGAAATTGAATCACAATGCAATAGACAACTCCTTGCGTGTATCCACTTTTGGACGCGGCGTCTGGAAAATGCAAATTCCCACAAGCATTACGCCTATGATTTTTGCAGGGGATAATGAAGATGGAAAGGCTGCCAATGAGTAGCATCAAAAAAGCGCTGGTAACTACCCTGCGAGATGCAGATGAAGTCTTGTCATCTTTTGTGCATTACCATTTGCAGATTGGATTTGACCACCTGTTCCTCTTTTTTGATGACCCCAAGGCAAACATCCCACAGTGGGTAAAGCAGCACGCCAAACTCACTGCATTTGCACGTAATGATGCCCTAGAGGACGCATGGTCAACAACGTCATCTTTTCTCATTCCGCAAATTTCGCGAAGTATCGATTCAGAGGCCATGTCACGGCAAATATTGAATGCTGAATTGGCGTTACGCGAGGCGTACTACAAAAAGATTCGATGGCTCCTGCATATCGATATCGATGAGCTATTTTATCCAGAAGAGACTACTGTTGATGCACACTTTCAACGCATGGAAGACCTGGGATTGGCGTGCATTTCTTATCCCAATCTGGAGGGCGTAACAGAGCAAAAAGCTATCAGCAACTATTTCAGAGAAGTGTCATTGTTCAAAATAAACCCCACAGACAAAGCAAATGCGGCACTCATCAGAGAAAATAGACCTCTGCTGAAACAGATCAACCAAATCCCACCTTCTTTTTTCCACTATTATGCTAGTCACAAGTCGGCGGTTCGCGTAACGCCCAACACCCTGCCTAAAGGCGTACACAACTTCTCTGTCCCAACAATCGGTAAATACCTAAAAACGTTCAGTGGCCCTGTTATTTTACACTACCCATGTTGCGGTATAGATCACTTTATTCGCAAATACAAAACCCTTGGTTCATTTGGTGACCGATGGTTTGGCCAGGGATCACAAAGGCGCATCAAAATTGAGTCGCATTTAAAAGGCCGGGACGTGGTTGGCTCAAACGACGAAGAGACAATTCAGTCTTACTATAGCAACAATTTTGTCTTTTCTGCGCCAGCATTGACCCGAGAATTGATAACCCGCGGACTTTGCCGGCGGATCACATCACCAGTTGCAATCCTGCAAGATGTCCAATACGTCTAGATGATTATGGATACGTTGCAGCAATCTTTACTTGATCATCTTTTCGACAACGCCTCTCTTTACGTCCGAGCGCTCGAACGCCGGCAACAACAGTTTGTGATCCAGGAGATGAGCCGGCAGGCTTACCGGTCCTCTTCTTTCCTCAACGAGCGCCTGCACGCCAGCAACGACCTGTTTTACCTTCTTCCTATGCAGGAAACGCTGGCCCATTTCGAAGCACAGGCGGTTAAAACGCATCCCATTCACTTTATTTTCCATTTTGCTTTTTGCGGATCAACCCTGCTAAGTCGCTGCCTTGATCATCCGGGGCATACAATGGTATACAAAGAGCCAGAATTGCTGCACCAGATTAGTTGCCACTTGCGCTGGCCATCTGAACCGCTTCCCGACACTGCATTGCTTAATTTTGCAATCTATTGTTTGCAACGCACAGTATTGCCTATGGAAGTACCCATTGTCAAACCAACAGACTCCTGTTCAAACCTTATCCATGCCTGCTTATCCACCCACCCGAATGCGCGCGGTGTGGTACTCTACTGTACTCTGGATCGCTTTCTATCAGCAACCTTAAAGTCGCCCAGGCGGCGGCATTTCATCCGAGGCATGTACAGCCGGGCCGTGGATGATTTCAAAGCAGTCGGGATAACCTTCGACCCTGGCAAAGCATCGCTTGCAGATGCAGAAGTTAGTGCATTTGTGTGGCTCAGTCTCATGTTCAGATACCGCAATTGGTTGAACATGGCGGAGGGGCGGCTGTTGGCACTCAGGATGCAATGCTGGTTAGAAAAGCCCGTAGCTGTATTACGACATCTGTCGACATTCATGGCGCTGGATATTCCACGCAAACTTATCGAGCAGACCGTAGAATCGGGAGCGTTTACCAGGGACGCCAAACTGACATCGCGGGTCTTCGACCAACGTGCGTATGCGCAGCAAGAAGAGGCCAGGCAAATGAAATTCCATGCAGAACTCACTGCCGGCAAATCCTGGGCTGAGAAGTTCACACGAGCCCACCCACTAGAAGATACACTTCCACACCAGCTGGTGCTCGACTAGCCCCTAAATCCAACTCACAGGCTCCGTGTCGAGCATCCAGATCACAGCCACGTACTTTTCACCTGATATAATTTCGTTTGCTTTATGCAAATAATCTGAAGGGAAAATCACGGCTTTGCCGGCTACTGGCTCGACTGTATAGTCTGACGATGGGAAGTAGGTACCACCGCCTTCAAAGTTGTCGTTCAAGTAGCAAACGACTGTGTAATATCGGTCGTTGTAAGCCTGGCCGTTATCACGATGGACGGCAAAAAAATCTCCCGGCACATATTTGACCAATTGAATATCTGTGTGCCTCAAAATGTCATGTTTCCATCTCTTAAAAATCAATGGCCTTATAATCGAACGAACTCTGGCATTGAACAATTCAGCTTCTTGAGAAGCTTTACTCAAGGACGCAGTTGTCGCAGAACGGACCTCTTTTGCTTCCTCGTTTTTGTATTTCCGCCCATTAACGCGGGCCGGCTTCCATGCGGTTTTAACTTTGATATCCTTTACTATATCATCAGCCTCTGCTTTATCAAGCAACGGCAATGTCAGGATGCCAGGCTGCGGTTCGCGAAATTGCATAGCTATTTCCCCAAGAAATTGCCTATAAAAATTAGGGTGTGGCACAAACTATTGTCGTGCTATACCACGGCTCCCCAGGGCCAAGGAGATTATCTACCTGTTGCAAAAAATCCCCATTGACCCCGCCCGTTACCTTACACAAGGCGATGTACAGGCATCGGTTAAGCCGTCGTAAATCAAGCGCCATCAATGCGTGGGCGCTGGTGGCGGACCGTCGTCATACGTGGGTGCTGGTGGTGGACCGTCATGCGTGGGTGCTGGTGGGGGGCCATCATGTGTGGGCGCTGGCGGTGGACCATCATGCGTTGGTGCTGGCGGTGGACCGTCATGCGTTGGCGCTGGTGGCGGACCATCATGCGTTGGTGCAGGTGGGGGGCCATCGGCCTCGTTTGCCGATCCCATGCCATTAGACGCACCATTGTGTCCATTGGAAAATCTGCGTGTGCGATCCAGGGTCAGAGTTAATGAGCCCAGGACGTCGTGCGATAAATCAATTTCATGATCGCGAAAAAGTTTTGACATATTTGCCAGAAACTCAAGCTTCAGACGAGGTTGATTTCGCAGATAACTTTGCAGTTCGGCTACCCGCGCCGTTCGTTGTAAGTCAGTCATATCGAGGATGGTTTGTGGGTTATTAAACAGAGCTATTTACTGGTATTCGAATAATAAATTCTGCGCCTTCTCCGGGTTCTCCAGCCACAGCCAGTACGCCGTTGTGGCCCTGGGTAATTATGTCAAAACTAAGCGAGAGTCCCAGGCCAGTATTGCCTGTACCCGGTGGTTTGGTTGTAAAAAATGGGTTGAAAATTTTGGCTTTTACGTCTTCATCAAGCCCCGGCCCATTGTCTTTAATCCGAATTTCGAGTTCGCTTACAGTTCTACGTCCAGAAATACACACGCTGGCCTGAAAGCTTTCATCTCGCTTACTGGCGATTTCTTTCAATGCATAAAATGCGTTATCCAGGATATTAATGATTACACGTTTAAAATCCTGCGCGATGATCTTTATTTCGCCTAAATCGGGTCCAAAATTTCTATCAATGGTGATACTAAATCCATTCAACTGCTCTGTTGCGCCCATGTATGCTAAATCGATGGCCTGATTCAGGACACGTTCCATCGAAACAGTTGTCTGGACGCCGCTTGATGTCCGAGAGTGTTCCATCATATTTTTAACGATGGAGTCTGCACGCAAGCCGTGTTGGTTGATCCGCTCCGTGTTAAGCGTAAGGGTGGTCAACATATGCTCTATTTCATCTCGGGAAGCATCACTCATGCGATCGCTTTCTTCTTGCAGCAAATCTTTCAAGTCGTCCATGAGATTCGAGGAGATCCTGGCAAAGTTTACAACAAAATTGAGTGGGTTTTTTATTTCATGTGCGATGCCGGCTGTGAGTTGCCCAAGCGATGCCATTTTCTCGGCCTGCACCAACTGGCTCTGAGCAACTTTCAGCTGTTTCATGGAGTCTTTTAAAGCATCATACGCCTCTTTGAGCTCTTCCGCTTTTTGAAGTTCAACTTCCTTCTGCTCATTTTCGGCTTTCAGTGCGCGCGCATCTGACTCAGCAGCCTTGAATTTTAATTCTGCAGCTTCTGCGCGTAATTCAGCCTCCCGCATCTGCATTGCTTCGCGTTCTTTTTTGAGTAGGCGGGCCCGTTGATATCGATCCACCAGCACAACACTGGCAGCAAACAACGACAGGTAGAGTCCAAAAGCCCAGTAGCGAAGCCACCAGGGAGAAGCAATGATTATGTCGAATTGCTGGACGTCTTCAGACCACGTGCCATAGGCGTTAGCAGAACGCACCATAAATGTGTATTTACCTGGGTTCAGGCTTGTGTAGGTAATTTTCCGCTCCATGGTAGGTGCTCGCCAGTCTTCATCATACGAAGCAAGCATGACCTGGTATTGGTTTTTTTCTGGCCTGCTAAAATGCAACCCTACAAATTCGATGGATAACTCGTTCTGATAGTGTTTGAGTGTTACGGCCTCA
>JBCCIM010000142.1 GCA_039111535.1 Bacteroidota bacterium
GTGGGCAACTGCTATGACAATGCGATAGCAGAACGGGTCAATGGCATACTCAAACTGGAATATGGACTTGATGGTTGCTTTATCAACCTCAAGCAAGTACGCCAGGCATTACGAGAGGCGGTCTGGCTCTACAACCATGAACGTCCACATATGACGCTGGGCTACCGGAAACCCGATCAGGTATACCGAGCTGGGCTTAAATCACTAACTATACACTAATTTACTGTCAACCTATTTCAGGACTTGACAAAATAAGGTATAGCAGCCTGCTTCAACCATGTCATTCTGAGCCCCGCGAAGAATCTCTTGAAGACTAGCAGTCTGCTAAACGCACGTCATTCAGAGCCCCGGCACGAATTAGCGAACTGCGCTACCTCACCCCCCAATCGGATACACAAACGCACCCGGAAAGTCCGCATCCACCTCTTTCTTCTTAGCGCTCCACGATTCAATCGCAATTTTAAACACCGCCGTCCGCTTCAACTCCTCCTCATTAATATGCTCGTAGTCCTCGCCCGGCTTGAGGTGCGGGGCGTACTTGTCGAGCAGTAACTGCAGCACGCGCGTAGCCTCCTCGTAATCTCGCACAATGGTGCCTGTACCAAACGCAACTACCCCCTGGTACTCCACGCTGAACTCGAGCGCTTTGGGCGCCGGCAGCAGCCGCCCCATATCAAAGGCCGAAAAACACACCGCAACGCCGGCTTCATCCGCATCCACATTGGCCTGTGTACGCCCGACGCGGGCGGTGTGAAAGTAGATGGCATGGTCCGCTTCGTCGTACACAAAGAGGTTACTGTTGATAAATGGCCGGTCATCGTTTACCGTTGCAAACGCGCCATACGGAGCCTTACTCAGGAATGCCCGGATCCAGGATTTATCAGTTACTTCCCGGTCCTGCCGGCGGACTTTATTTGGCGCTAACTGCCCATAATCACGTGGCATATGTTTCACCTTACTGCTTTGAACGTGGCACTTCTGCGTTGCAAAACCAAAATACCACAGGTGGTATCTACAAAACATATACAGTTTTTGCCTTTGTCACAGTAACAGTTGAACACTGGCACCGATGTCGTGCCGGTGCGCCTTTTCTCGTTTCTCTATTAAAGTGAAGCAACCAATGAATAGGCCGAGTTTACTGCTTTTCATGCTGCTGCTGTTCTCTTCTCAGGCGCAAGCCCAAACAGGCACTTGTGCAGGAGGGTTGGCTGAGGCATTTCTCGATGTAAACAACGTCAACGCCCGCATCCTGAACAATGGGGGATTGTTTTGGCGCGGCTCTCCGCACGTATATGAAGTACCCAAGTATGGCGGCGCCAATGCTATTTTTGCTGCCGGCATCTGGATTGGCGGCACAATGGATGGCAGTTTGCGCGCAGCTGCTTCACGTTACGGCCCCTGGGAGTTCTGGCCCGGCCCGCTCGATGAGGCAGGCAATCCCCCTGCCGACTGCAGCCTGTATGATCGAGTCTATAGCGTATACCAACGCGATATCAACGAATACAATGAAACAGGAGAAGCAACCAGGGACTTGTTGGAATGGCCCTGGGACTTAGGTGCTCCTGTTATTGATGGAGATGGGAATCCTGAAAATTACAATTTAGAAGGTGGCGACCGGCCGGCTATCAGGGGCCACCAGACCGTTTGGTGGGTGATGAACGACCAGGGCAACATACACGAAGCTACGGACTCTCCGCCGATTGGACTGGAAGTGCAGGTTACAGCATACGCAGCCGCGAGCAATGATGTACACGTCAACAATGCAACACTCTACACCTACAAATTCATCTACAAAGGTGAAAAACCGCTTGAGAACACCTATTTAGGTTTCTTCCAGGACGTGGATCTTGGAAACTTTGACGATGACTATGTAGGTTCAGACACTACATTTGGTCTCGGCTACGCCTATAACGCAGATAATTTCGATGAAGGTGGAGAAGGCTACGGCGAAGCACCTCCCGCCGTTGGTGTCAAATTTTTATCAGGTGCATTGGTAGATACGGACGGTCTGGACAATGACAAAGATGGTAATGTAGACGAAGCAAATGAGCGCCTCGGCATGACCACATTTACTTTTTACAACGGGGGAGGAAGCGCATCTGGCGACCCAGTGACTGGGAGTGATTATTACAACTACATGCAGGGACAGTGGAAAGACGGCAGACCGTTTACTGTTGGCGGAACGGGGCGTGATTTCTCAACAATACCGACCGCATTTGCTTACCCTGGCGACCCTGTTACAGGGACAGGCTGGAGCGAGTTGAATCCGGATCCCTTTGAAATGACGCTCGGTCCTATCGATCCTGCTGATAGGCGCTCGGTGACCAGTTCTGGACCATTTACGCTGCAACCAGGCCAATCGCAAGAAATAACGCTTGCTGTTTTATGGGCACGCGGCTCAGACAATCTGGATTCTATCACCCAACTCAGGGCGGCAGCAGAGGATGTACAAGCAATATTCGACGCCGGCTTTGAGATCACCTTACCCGATTTTGCCCCCCTATCAACTATTCAACTCGAAGCGCCGGCTAATAATATAGAAAATCAACCCATCGACCCTTATTTCAGCTGGCAAGCTTCAGCATTACCGGGTCCATTTGAACTTCAGTATGACACAACACCTTCATTCAAGAATGCGCGCGCCCACGAACGCATTGTTGCATCAAATTTACGCATCCTGGACCTCTCCCCAGACTCAACCTACTACTGGCGTGTCCGGCAAGTAAACGCAGGTGAAAGGGGACCATGGTCGGCAACATGGCGCTTTAGCACCAATGACCGGGAGATTGGTTTTCTCAGGCCTAAAATTGATGGGTTCATGACAACCCGCAACGCTGCGGGGCCCATCGATCCGCCAGACATGGGTGCATTTGCCATCGAGGAATCCGGCTTCCCTATTTTGGAAGGCAACCTCACCCCAAGTGGGAGTTATCCTGACCCGCTGCAGCCTACCCCCGGTGTCCAGCAGTCAACAACAAACGCCACGTGGGGTATCCACACCGGCGGTTCTATGCGCCGGTTATATGATAACGACAGAGGGCAAAGCTTCGTAGTTCGAACACTCAGAAGTGGAACAGATGTACTGGGTGACAATGACTTCGAATGGCGCTTCACGCAGCGTTGCCTTGATCAAATCAACGGCGTCATCGAAGCTGGGGATTGCCTGGCCTGGCGGGCTTTTAACGATGACGCCCAGATTGAAGTGCCCTTTGAACTTTGGAATATTGGCAGCACACCAACGCAAACGGACAGTTATCGAATGGTCCCAATCATTTGCGAAAAAGTTTGTGGAGCAGGCACAACAACCGGTGTATTTGACATCGGACAGGATCATGCAATTTCGGATGGTGACGACGACCCGTACACGGATTGGGTTTACTGGTATAATCCACAAGACACAAGCCCTGGCGAAACAGGCTATAACACCTTTTTCTTCGACAATGGCGAGGTTGCTGATGAAATACTGGCCAGAACCGTTCTTGTCCAGCTTGATGGAGGTTCAGCACCACCTTACAATGTAGCACTTCCTGAAGCAGGTACGGTTTTTCGGCTTGTCACAGAGCCTTATCCCCCGGCTGTGTTGGCTGCACCGGGGTCAGAAAGCACACAGCCAGCACAAGAAATTGATCTATTCTGGCATGCTATATCCAATTCAATACGCCTTCAGGTCGATACATCTCCTCAGTTTGCAAACCCCATTGTTGACAGTACCGTTACGGGTATCTCCTTCAAGACGACTACGCTGGATTTCAATCAGACCTATTATTGGCGCGCACAGAGTCACGTAAGGGGCCAGCCCATAAGTGACTGGTCAGAAGTGTGGTCCTTCAACATCACACAGAACCCAGCAGAAAACGCAAAGCTGCTCGACTGTATTCTCGAAACCGGCTACCCAAACCCCTTTTCCACCCAAACCCTCATCCGCTACGCCATCCCCAAGCCCGGACCGGTGCGGCTGGAGGTATTCGACGCCCTAGGCCGGCGGGTGCGCGTGCTCGTCGACGCCCAGCAAACCGCCGGCTGGCACGAGGCCCTTTTCACACGTCGGGACCTGGCTGCCGGCGTTTACTTCTACAGGCTGCAAGCCGGTGAATTCACAGCAACGCAGAGCATCATAGTACAGCGATGAAAATCACAACCGCATGTTGCATCTTGCTCGGATGGGCAACCCTTACTCCCGAAGCTAATGCCCAAACCGGCACTTGTGAAGCGGGTCTCGCAGAGGCATTTCTCGATGTTAACAACGTCAACGCACGTATTCTCAACAATGGCGGGTTGTATTGGCGCGGAAGCCCACATGTGTATGAAGTCCCTAAATATGGAAATGCAAATGCCATTTTTGCGGCCGGCATATGGCTGGGAGGATTCGTCGATAGCGATATGCGTCTTGCAGCCTCAACCTATGGCCCCTGGGAATTCTGGCCAGGTCCTTTAGTGTCAGCAGACAATCCGCCTGCAGATTGCAGTGCATACGATCGCATATACTCCGTGTATTTGCGTGATGTAGATACGTATAACAAAACAGGTGAAGCAACACAAGACCTGCTTGAATGGCCTTGGGAATTGGGTGCACCCGTAACAGACGGCGACGGTAACCCGGACAACTACAACCTCGCCGGCGGCGACCGTCCCACCCTGCGCGGACACCAAACCCTTTGGTGGGTGATGAATGACAGTGGAAATACACACGAGCGAACGGACACGCAACCGATAGGACTGGAAGTGCAAGTAACTGCATTTGCAGCAGCTAGTGATGTTGCGTACATCAACAACACAACGCTGTACAGCTACAAACTTATCAACCGGGGTACAGTCCCTATCATCGACATGTACCTGGGGTTTTTCCAGGATATGGATCTGGGAAATTTTGCCGATGATTATGTAGGTTCTGATTCATTACTCGGATTGGGCTACGCATACAATGCCGACAACTTCGACGAAGGCGGCGAGGGTTACGGCGAAGCTCCGCCAGCAGTTGGTATCAAGTTTTTACAGGGTGCTTTGGTAACAAATGATAGTTTGGACAATGACAGAGATGGCGCTGTAGACGAAGTAAATGAGCGATTAGGTATGACAGGATTTGCTTTTTACAACGGAGGTGGGGGTGTGACTGGCGATCCATTCATGGGCATGGATTATTACAATTACCTCAGGGGCCTCTGGAAAGACGGCAAGCCCTTCACCCAAGGAGGAACGGGAAGAGATTTCTCAACGATACCTACTTCTTTTATTTACCCCGGAGATCCAGTCACAGGAGAAGGCTGGAGTGAGATTAATCCAGACCCTTTTAATGGAACACTAGGCCCTATTGACCCAGCTGATAGGCGATCCGTTAGCACATCGGGGCCTTTTGAACTGATGCCAGGAGAATCACAGGAAGTTGTGCTGGCCATGATCTGGGCGCGAGGTAGCAATAACCTGGATTCCGTGACGCAGCTCAAGGCGACAGCCCAGGTAGTCCAGGAGGCATTCGATAGCGGCTTCAAGGTTGAGCCTCCCGTGGCCGCCCCCCTTCAGGCTATCACCCTCCGTGCGCCGGCCAACGGCCTGAATAATCAGCCAATCGACCCCTCTCTTTTCTGGCAGCCATCTGAAATGCCAGGTACATTTGAAGTCCAATATGCAACCAGCCCAAATTTTGTTGACGCAGTATCTACAGGCAAAATCCGCGACAATGAATTACGGTTGTTGGATCTGTTGCCGGATGCCGTTTACTATTGGCGCGTGCGGCAGGAAAATGCTGTCGAACGCGGTCCATGGTCTGATACCTGGCAATTTAAAACCACAGACCTTGCCCTTGGGATTATAGGAGATCCAATCCTTGGTTTTATGACCACCCAGAATGCCGCCGGCCCCATCAACCCACCTGACATGGCTGCCTTTGCCTTCAATGATTCCGGGTTTCCTATACTCGAAGGTAATCTAACACCGGTGGGTAGCTACCCTGATCCACAACGTCCTACAGCCGGCATACAACAAGTCAATTCAGATGCCATATGGGGAATCCATACAGGTGGCGGCGGTCGGTCGCAGTATTCAGGCAGCCAAAGCTTTCTTGAACGCTCAGTACGCTCCATGAGCGTCATAGCGGGTGGCGAAACACTTGAATGGCACTTTAGCCAGCAATGCTTAGACCAAATCAATGGTATCGTTGAATCGGGTGACTGTCTTGCGTACCGCTTGTTCTCTGACCAGGCGTTTGTAGAAGTGCCTTTTGCTTTATGGAATCGTGGCTTTGAGGCAGATTCCATTGATGATTTCCGTCTCATCCCCATACTGTGCGAGGCAGCATGCGGTGCAGGGACCATTAACAATACATTTGACCTCGGCACTACCGACCATGCCATTTCTAGCGGAGAAGACGATCCGTATACAGATTGGATTTACTGGTATAACCCTACCTCAACGGCACAAGGTGATTCAGGATACATAGACTTTTTCTTCAATGAAGGTGAAGTGGGTGGCGAGTTACTTGCTCGCACGGTACTTGTGAAGCTCAACGCCGGCCTTGAGAGCCCTCAAGATTCACCCCTCCCAGAACCCGGAACAGTCTTTCAAATCGTAACAAAACCTATTGCTCCCCCGGTCCTCTCAGCACCCAGTCCGGAGAGTATTCAGCAGGAGGTAACAACACGGCTTTACTGGCAAGCGATACAGCGTGTCTCGCAAGTCCAGATCTCAACGTCGCTGGCATTCGAGGTTTCAGCTATAGACAGCATGTTTACAGGTACCTTTGCTTTTGAAACGGAAGCACTGGCGCCCAATGCGACATATTACTGGCGCGTACGAAGCATCAATGAAAACAACGCTGCAGGGATAAGCGACTGGTCCGAACCATGGTCATTCACCATTCCGCAAAACGTAGACATCGAGCAACCAGACCAACCACTTGCTTATACGCTCGAAGCCGGCTACCCCAACCCCTTCTCCACCCAAACCAGCATCCGCTACGCCCTGCCCGAACCCGGCGCGGTAAAGTTGGAAGTCTTCGATACGCTTGGCCGGCGCGTGCGCGTGCTGGTAGACAACCAGCAAACCGCTGGCTGGTATGACGCCGTCCTCGATAGCAAATCCCTGCCCAGCGGCCTCTATTTCTACAGGCTAACAACCAACAACTTTACAGACACAAAATCAGTCATTTTGACGCGCTAGCTGCGCGACAGGCAAAAAATGCTTAATCTTAGTTGCTCTGTGTGTCATGCTGATCGATCCTGAAAGCGCGACGGGCTGATACTGATAGAGCATCAACTGGATACCGGATCAAGTCCGGCATGACGTGTACCGGAAGGCTGAACACGAGGCCGGACATGACGTGTACCGTAAGGCAGACCACCAAGCCCCCACGCCCATGAAATACTTCAGCGTCGTTGCACTCACACTGCTGCTCGCCACAGCTTGCACCCAGCCCAAACCCGACAACCGACCCAACGTCATCATCATTATGGCTGATGACATGGGGTACTCCGACATCAGTCCCTACGGCGGCGAAATCAACACGCCCAACCTGCAACGGTTGTCGGACAACGGCTTGCGGTTCACGCAGTTCTACAACAATGCGCGCTGTTGCCCAACCCGTGCGGCACTGCTCACGGGCCTCTACCCACACCAGGCCGGCGTGGGACACATGACTGGTGACTACGGATACGACGGCTACCGCGGCTTCCTCGGTGACCAAACCGCCACCATCGCCGAAGTACTCGGTGATGCCGGCTACAGCACCTACATGTCGGGTAAATGGCACGTGACCAAGTTTATGGGACAATGGACAGGCGAAGACAGCCTCGCCACCACCGACACCTGGCCGCTGCAACGCGGCTTTGACAAATTCTACGGCACCATCCTCGGCGCCGGCAGCTTCTACGATCCCATCACCCTGACCAACGGCAATACACCCATCGAATCAGTACCCGATGACTTCTTCTACACCGATGCCATCAGCGACACCGCCGTTGCCTATGTAGAACAGCATAAAGACAACGACCAGCCGTTTTTTATGTACGTATCTTACACCGCTCCCCACTGGCCGCTGCATGCGCTGGAAAAAGACATTGTGCCCTATGAAGGCCGCTATGAAGCCGGCTGGGACGCCATCCGCGAAGAGCGGCATGCACGCATGAAAACTATCGGGCTACTCGATGAAAGCTGGCAACTTACCCCGCGGGATCCGCGCGTACCCAATTGGGACGCCCTCGATGCGCAGGAAAAAACCTGGTACAGCAAAGCCATGGAGGTGTATGCAGCGCAAGTTGACAACATGGACCAGGGGATTGGCCGGCTCATGAACGCACTTGAAGAAGCTGGCGAACTCGACAACACATTGATTCTCTTCCTGGCAGACAACGGAGGCTGTGCAGAAGTACTCTCAGCTAACTGGCGCGGCCTGTTTATTCCCAAAGAAACAAGAAGTGGCGATCCTGTCATCACTGGCAATGAATTTAAAGACCTGCTCCCTGGCCCTGAAGAAACCTACATGAGCTACGGCATCGGCTGGGCGAATGCCAGTAATACGCCCTTCCGGCTCTACAAACACTGGGTCCATGAAGGCGGTATTTCCACGCCGCTGATTGCCCACTGGCCCAAGCGGTTTCAGGGTGAAGGCGCGTTCATTCATGAACCGGGCCATGTTGTGGATTTAATGGCAACCGCAGTTGATGTAGCACTGGCAACGTATCCGGCAGACAAAACCCCGATGGCTGGTAAAAGCCTGATCCCTGCTATGGAAAACCTCACCATTGAACGCGAAGCCATTTACTGGGAGCACGAAGGCAACCGGGCTGTACGCATGGGCAACTGGAAACTGGTTGCACGACATGACGAACCATGGGAGCTGTACGATATAGAAAAAGACAGGAGCGAAATGAACAACCTGGCAGACGAGCACCCCGACCAGTTGAATAAAATGATTGCACTGTATGATGCGTGGGCTGCCCGCAGTCTGGTAAAACCCTGGCCAGTAGGCGGCTGAACTACGACTCTGGCAGCGATACATCCGGGAAAGCGGAGCGGCGTGGCGTTGCTTTTAACGTGGCTTCCAAATCACCGCGTTTAAGTGGCTTGGACAGGTAGCCGGTGATGTGTTTGTATTGCGAGCGTTCAACATCTGCGTCTACGTTGGTGAGGACCACCAAACGCGGCAAATGCGTTTTATCTAACCCAAGTGCCAGTTCATCCAGTACGTTGATGCCGGCTTCGGTATACAGGTCTTCATCAACAATCGCGAGATCAAAAGGAGAGGCCTGGAGATTTTCGAGTAGCGTCTCAGCTGTGGCAAAGGTCTCCGCATGGTATCCCAGGTCGTTGAGCAATCGCACCGCAATTTTCATGTTGATGCGATTCTTCTCTGCCATCGCAATACGCAATCCTGGCAATGATTCTCCTGTCGCTGCAAAACTGATTGCCGCCTTTTGCGGCACGGAACGCTGCGCTTCCAGGCTTTTGATCATCAGGTCCCGCAAACTGTTTTGCTTGATCGGCTTACTCATCCACTGATTCACAGCCGGATCCTGTACGTTGCGATCTCCACTGGAGCTGATGATAAGAATGGGGCCGGCAAAATTATGCTCTCGCAGATAGGCTGCCAGTTGCAATCCATCCACGTCTGGCATCATATAGTCCAACAATGCCAAATCAATGGATCCAAAATCATACGAGGACGCCATCACCTCTGCAGCTGAACTGCGGATAACCGGTTCCATTTGCCATTGCTGACATAGCGCAAGCAAGAGCTTCCGATTGGTCTCGTTATCATCAACAATCAACACACGGCGATTCACCAGTACGTGTTGTTTTTCTGATACCAGTACTTCGGCCTCCATCTCGGCCGGCGAGGTCAGAATCGAAAAGAAAAACGTCGAGCCTTTCCCCTCTACACTCTCTACCCAAATACGCCCTCCCATAAGCTCGGAGAGCCGCCGGCATATCGCAAGCCCGAGTCCAGTGCCTCCAAAGCGCCGCGTTGTTGATGAATCTGCCTGAGAAAACGAAGCAAAAATGGATTCAAGTCTGTCTTTGGGTATACCAATGCCTGTATCCTGGACAGCAAAAACCAATTCGTACTGGTCTCCCTTCTCCTCTGCCAACACTGAAATATTAACTTCACCCTGCGCAGTGAACTTGATGCCATTGCTGAGCAAATTAATGATCACCTGTCGGAGCCGGGTTACATCCCCCATCACTGCCTGTGGTACCTCTGGATCGATGTAGTATGCCAGATCGAGCCCTTTGTCAAACGCACGATGTGAGACGATATCCAGCGCCTCTTCGATACACTGGTGCAGGTAAAACGGGCGCGACTCCAGATCCAGCTTGCCGGCTTCTATTTTAGAGAAGTCGAGAATGTCATTGATAATCGACAGCAGCGCATCACCGCTTGTGTGAATGGTGCTGACAAAGTCATGCTGTTCGTCGTTAAGTGGCGTGTCTTTTAGCAGACTGGTAAACCCAATCACACCATTGAGCGGTGTGCGTATTTCGTGACTCATTGAAGCCAGAAACGCGCTTTTGGCACGACTTGCTACCTCTGCCTCGTCTTTGAGACGCTCCACTTCTTCCAGTTTGTCACGAATGGTTCGAGTTTGAACATTTATTTTTTGGCGCATGAGGATGGTCCAACCGAGACCCAGGCCAAGCAACACCAGCAGTCCAAACGAGAGCCATCGGGTACGCGTGGGTGTCCACCAGGGGCCGGCTGCCAGCAGTTCCATGTCGGCTGTCGATCGCAAATGCAAGCGTACCGGGTGTACCTCGGGTATATCATCGTAGCGCGGTATGAACAGCAGTTCGGCGATGCCTTTGACACGCACTGTACTGCCGGCGCGAAAACCGGTTGGTACATACGCACCATCTATTCGCGCTTCATACGTATAGTTATCCGTTTTGAGGAGGTACGACGCAACACCCTGCAATTCAATAACTTCTTGCACCTCACCCGTTATTTCAACCAGCGACGCATTAACTGCGGCAAATTCCAGTGCGTCGATGCGCAGAGGCAATGGCGTTGGCATCACTGTCGCTTTGCCGTACGGTCGCACTTTTGCATTGACCAGCGTCGGCGTTAAGCCTCCTACCTCGGGAAATCCTGTTACTTCTACGCTGTCACCTACAGCTACGGCCTCTGCGCTGTCTGCATAGATAATACCTGGACTTTCAGCATCCTGGATGACAAAATAGTCATCTCCCTCAAAAATCACGGTGCCTGCCACGCGTACCAGGTGACCTTTATCAGCTTCCAGCGAGAAAGAAAGGACTTTGTTTAGCGGCTGCCGCACCAGTTCGGCGTCAAGCAGCCCAAAACCGGGGCTGACGATTTCGACAAACGTAGTATCGGGCACCCGCATCTGAATGCCAGTAAGCTGTCGATCGAGATTAAAAAAACCGCCGGCCACACCCTGTACTTTTACTACGGCACCAACCAGATCATCCCAGGGTTCCATGCTGTTGACAAATACAGTGACCACTTCTTTATCACTTGTAGCCAGCTTCAGGGTCAAGCCAAGGTGGCTCGGTTCTGTTCCGATTGAGCTTTGCTGAACCAGCCCTACAGCGTCAACCCAGATGGCGTCTTCTTTACCTCTGAGCAAATAAAAATCTGGATTGGAAGACGGTTCGGGTAAGCGAGCCTCCCCCACAACCGTCAGATGAGCACCCGGTGCAATATCTGGGGCAAACCAGCCCCGCAATGTTACACCAGTGAGTTGAACCCGCGCCCCCGAGGGCGGTAATTCATCAAAAAAATTGAAGTAGATTCCTCCGGTATCATCCTGCATAAAGCAGTGCGGCTGCTCCATCCCTTCGATGGTACAATACGTAATAACGCCGGTAAGGCGTACCGGGTAGCCCAAACTTGATTCCTCAAGCGACAACTTCCGGACGGCCTCGATGGTGTCCAACGTCTCTGGCAATGCGGCCTCGCCCAACGGTATAATTTCAGCACCTTCGGCAATTGCCGGCGCTACCCAGCCGGCCTCAGTTTTGCCGCGTATTTGTACCGACATGCCGGAGCTCAGTGGCTGGGCCGGCGCACGTACCACAATACTGCCTGTTCCATCTATGACAGTACAATACGTAACTTCATAGTCCGCGCAGTGCACAACAACGGCCTGGAAAGCTACGTCATAGCCCAGATCTGCAACAGCCGGCGTAAGCGCATTAATATCCGATACAGTTTCAAGTACCGCAGGTGCATCTTGCGACACAGCTGTACCCGACGCTCCATAGACAAAAGCGGCTAGCAGGAAAGTGAACCGGAAAAACTTCATCAAATAGGGATTGAGAGATTTATATTAATTAATTATCGTTCGAGCGTGGAATTTCTAAAAGTAGCAGACCGAAAGGCATACCCCAGCCACCCTTAAGTCAACACTTACACAAATGGTCACGCATATTCAGAAAGTACTGGAAGAAATTTCAAATCCAGAAATAGCCATACATTCGCAGCGATTCTTCAAAACAGGACCTGGGGAATACGGTGAAGGAGATATTTTTCGAGGTATTCGGGTACCTGAACAGCGCAAAATTGCCAAGCGTTTCAAAGATACCAGTCTGACCGACGTAGAAACCCTGCTGCATTCTCCCTACCATGAAGACCGCCTGGTTGCGCTGCTGATTCTCGTCGAGAAGTTCAAAAAGAAAGATGATGCGCTGCGCCAAGCCATCTATGATCTGTATCTTGAAAACACGGCCTATATCAACAACTGGGACCTTGTAGATTCTTCTGCACACAAAATTGTTGGCCCCTTCCTCGAAAACCGCGACCGCAGCATACTATACAAACTCGTCAAATCCCCTATGCTTTGGGAGCGACGCATCGCGATGATGTGCACGTATCATTTTATTAAAAAAGATGACTATGCGGATACGCTCCAGTTGGCAGAAATTCTACTTAATGACAAAGAGGACTTGATCCACAAAGTGGTAGGCTGGATGTTGCGTGAATTGGGCAAGCGAAATTTTGATCTTGAGGATGGGTTTCTGTTGCAGCACTACAAGAAAATGCCCCGTACCATGCTACGTTACGCGATCGAAAAATTCCCAGAGGAACGCCGGCAGGGGTACTTAAAGGGGACCCTCTAAACCGGATGTAATTGCTTTATCACCCTGTTTTGGCGATTTTGAGCGTAAACGAATCCCTGGCTAACTCCCTCGTCCGCTTATGCAGGTGTTTCTCAAATACTGCTGCGCCGCTACGATCCTGTTGCTTTGCGCCTGTAACCAGACGCCTCCCGCACCTACCGTTGCCGATCAACTGGAAGCACTGGGGGAGTTGGATTACAACTTCCACGTCAAACCTATTCTATCGCAAAACTGCTACCTGTGCCATGGGCCCGATGCCAGCAGTCGGGAAGCCGACTTGCGACTCGATGTACAGGATGCGGCGTACGCGATGCGAGACAGCTTACCCGCCATCTTGCCCGGTGATGTCGAAAGTAGCCTGTTGGTGCAAAGAATCAAAGCGCAGGATCCAGAAATGCGCATGCCCCCGCCCGAAGCACACAAGACGCTTTCTGCACTTGAAATTGCGATCCTTGAAAAATGGGTACAACAAGGAGCGCAATATAAAAAACACTGGGCGTTTATATCTCCAGAACGCCCGGCTACGCCAGCAACAAGTAAGCCCGCCTGGGTTACCAACGACATTGACGCCTTTATCCTCGACCGTCTTGACCGCGAAGGCTTAACACCGTCTGATATAGCCGACAAGCGCACCTTGATTCGCCGGCTATCCTACGACCTCACCGGACTGCCCCCATCTCCCGAAGACATTCTGGCTTTTGTGAATAACAAAGCTCCAAACGCCTATGAGCAGCTTGTAGACCAACTGCTCAGTTCCAAACACTTTGGCGAACGCATGGCCGTGCACTGGATGGATCTTGCGCGCTATGCTGATACAAATGGCTACTCCATTGATGGCGGCCGACACATGTGGCTGTGGCGAGATTGGGTTATCAATGCATTCAACAACAACCTGCCCTATGACCAGTTTGTCACCGAGCAACTGGCCGGCGATCTGCTGTTAGATCCTGCTGAATCCCAGCTTATTGCCACCGGATTCAACCGCAACCACATGAATACCCACGAAGGGGGGACCATTGCTGAAGAAAACCTTACCAACTACGTCGTTGACCGGGTAAAAACCACGAGTGAAGTATTTCTAGGCCTAACAATGGCCTGCGCCCAATGCCATGACCATAAATTCGACCCCATTAGTCAGCGCGAATACTTCCAGTTCTTTGCCTACTTCAACACAGTAGACGACCAGGGGCACGATGGGGACCGCGGGATTAATTCAAGGCCGTTCATCAACGCACGCACTGTACTGGCAGACACAGTGGAAATCCAGGAGCTAAAGGCTGCAATTGCAGCGCTTGAGGCAAAACAAGAAGCGCCTGACGACCAGCAAGTGACCTGGGAAGAAGCACAGCGCCGGCAACTTGCCGCCCGCGGAGCAGGCCTTGCCTTTACTCAGGTCGCGCCGATTAAAATCACTACTCCCAACAGCGGCCATACGGGCCAGGTACTTGAAGACGGTTCACTGCTTATCGACAGACCGGGTTGGCTCGCCGCCTACAATGTATCAGCTAAGGTACAGCAAGCAGATGCACCCATCACCGGGCTGCGTGTGGTGTTTGCCCCACATGAGGTTTCTAAAGGCCAGGTCGGTCATGGCCAACGCGAAAATATGGAAGGCGCTTTGGTGGTGACCAACGTAGCCATCAGCCAGGGCACCCTTCCCTCCGATCAGGTTGACCTGTACAATCTTGTCCCTTACGCGCAGGTAACGGCAAGTTCTGTGCACCCAAATCATCCTACAGCCGGCGTTTTTGACGAGCGGCGCCTCGAAGGTTGGTCGCCGGCTCCTGATCAACTACGCGAATCACAACACCTCACCATAACCTTCGATGAAGCACTTGACCCGGCAACCGTGCCCTACCTAACCATTATGCTCAATTTTGGGTATGGCGACAACCTCATACCGGGAAACTTCACGATATATACGATGGCTGGTGCTGATAACGGGACAAATCTGCCGGCCGATATCCAGGCATCGCTATTAACAGCGGAAGCAAACAGAACGCCCGAACAAGCAGCGGCACTTCGCAAACACTATTACGAGGTGGCACCAGCAACAAAAAACCTTCGTCATGCAATCAACAATTACAAAGAACGGTTGGCTGTGTTAACAGAGGCGCATCCCACCATGGTGATGAACGTAGCGGATACGCCACGCGAAACGTTTGTACTTAACCGTGGGCAGTACGACCAGAAGCTAGAGAAGGTATCGCCTGGAACGCCCGCAATCCTGCCCCCAGTAAGCAATGAGACAGCTGGCAGTCGCCTTGATCTTGCAAAATGGCTGACGCGCTCCGACCATCCGTTAACCGCGCGCGTAACGGTCAATAGATTCTGGCAAATGCTCTTTGGTACAGGACTCGTCGCCACAGCAGCCGACTTTGGCGCCCAGGGAAGCCTGCCCAGCCACCCGGAGTTGCTGGACTGGCTTGCCGTTGAATTTATCGACAACGGATGGGATGTAAAGTCCTTGCTCAAAACGATGGTCATGTCCTCTACCTACCGCCAGCGTGCGGCTGCAAGTGACGCATTGTTAGCAGCAGATCCGCAAAACCTTCTACTGGCCCGAGGTCCGCGTTTCCGGCTGCAAGCAGAATTTATTCGCGATGGACTGCTGAAAGCAAGCGATTTGTTGGTAGATCGAATTGGCGGCCCCAGTGTAAATCCGTACCAGCCGGCCGGATTATGGAAAGAAGTCAGCCATTATGGTAGCACCGGGGCTACCGCGCAGGTTTTTGTGCAGGACCACGGGGAGAAACTGTACCGAAGGAGCTTGTACACGTACTGGAAGCGTACCCTCCCACCGCCATCGATGTTAACGTTTGACGCCCCCAACAGGGAAGTCTGCACCATTACGCGCGAAGTAACCAATACGCCGTTGCAAGCCCTGGTTTTGTTGAATGATCCGCAATACGTAGAAGCGAGTCGGCATTTTGCCAGTCGGATTTTGCGTGAACTACCGGAGGGTTCAGATACGGCACGGTTGAAACGGGCCTTTGAAATTTTACAAAGCCGGCACCCCGACCGGCAGGAGTTGAAAATTTTGCGCCGGCGCCTCGACGATGAACGCGCCCACTTTGCGCAAGCCGCTGCAGATGCCTCAGCGTATTTGTCAGTCGGAGAGTCTGCGCTCGACCCTACCTTTGAGCCGGCGGAATTGGCTGCCTGGACCACCGTAGCCAGCTTGATTTTCAACCTGAGTGAAACGATCACCCGAGGCTAACCTCCCAACCCGATATTGCTCATGCACGCCTGTAATGAACAAAGCCTCCCGATCCGCCCGGAAGACTCACCGGTCACGGACCCACAATCGCCTTTGTTTGCGCATGAGCGCAACATCACGCGGCGGACGTTTATTGGTAAATCAGCGCGGGGCATAGGCGGTATTGCCCTGGCTTCCTTGCTCACGGGCAGCAATGCACATGGCGCGCCGGCATCGATTGGTGCAGACGACTTACCCCACTTTGCGGCAAAAGCAAAACGGGTGATCTACCTCTTCCAGTCCGGCGGCCCATCCCATGTTGACCTGTTTGATTACAAACCTGTCATGCGTGAACTGCACGGCTCAGAGTTGCCTGATTCAATACGAGGTACACAACGCGTTACAGGCATGACGGCCAACCAACCTTCGTATCCAGTTGTTGCGCCGTTTTGGGACATGAAAGCCTGCGGCAAGCACGGCACGTGGATCAGCAACAAACTTCCTTACACACAATCCATTGCTGATGACATTTGCATCATCAAGTCGATGCATACCGAAGCCATCAACCACGACCCGGCCATCACATTTATCAACACCGGATCTCAGCAAATCGGACAACCCAGCCTGGGTGCGTGGCTGAGTTATGGGTTGGGCAATGAAAGCGAGAACTTCCCGGCATATGTGGTGCTGCTCTCCCAGGGCACGGGCAAAAACCCGGGGCAACCCATTTTCTCCCGCCTCTGGGGCAGCGGATACCTGCCTTCGAGCCACCAGGGTGTGATGTTGCGGCCAGGGGTCAACCCGGTACTTTATCTCTCGGATCCACCGGGTGTATCCCGTTCCCAGCGGCGTAAAATGCTGGACGACCTTGCAGCTATGAATCAGAGACAGGCTGATGCCATGGGTGACCGGGAGACCCTCGCGAGAATCGAGGCCTATGAAATGGCGTACCGCATGCAATCGTCGGTACCAGAGTTATCGGATCTGTCAGACGAGCCCGATGCCACCTTTGCACTGTACGGTGAAGAAGCCCGAAAACCCGGCAGCTACGCAGCAAATTGCCTGATGGCCCGCCGACTGGTGGAACGCGGTGTGCGGTTTGTTCAATTATTCCACCGCGGCTGGGATCAGCACATTGCCTTGCAAAACCAGTTGCCGGCGCAATGCAAAGACACCGACCAGGCTTCTGCTGCCCTCGTCAAAGACCTCAAACAACGCGGCCTGCTCGAAGACACGCTGGTGATCTGGGGAGGAGAGTTTGGGCGGTCCATTTATAGCCAGGGTGCATTGGGAGACCTGAGTTCAGGCCGCGACCATCATGGCAGGTGTTTCAGCGTATGGCTCGCCGGCGGCGGCATCAAACCCGGCATGGAATACGGCAAGACCGACGACTTCGCCTACAACATTCTGGAAAACCCCGTACACATCCGCGACCTCAACGCCACCATCGTAAACCGCCTCGGCATCGACCACAACCGGTTCATCTATCCCTTCCGTGGATTAGATCAGCGGGTAACTGGCGTTGAAGAAGCGCATGTGGTTGAGGGGGTGCTGGCGTAGTTGAATATCGAACACCGAACCAGGGGTGTTCAGAAAAATCTATTGATCCACTGCGCTGGGATATTCCATAAAATAAAACGCTTTTAGTTGATGGGCACCCTTGGAGGCTTTTTGACCGTGCTAAAGGTTATACGCAATAGTGCGTAAAGGTTATACGCAATAGTGGATTGCAA
>JBCCIM010000143.1 GCA_039111535.1 Bacteroidota bacterium
AATAAACACGCCGATGCAATATGTCGGGGACAATACGCAGTTCTTAATGGATGCGCTTCAGGATGTGTTTGAAACGAACAATGCACTGCAAAAAGTACTTACACTGGCAAAAGAACACGGTCAATACCCAGAATTAATTGCGGAAGTGGAAAACCTGCTTGAAGAAGCAGATATCACTTACCTGGCAGAGGAAATTCCAGCTTCGCTGCATCAGACCCTCGAAGGGGTTAACCAGGTTTCGCGGTTGGTGAAGGCAATGAGGGAATTCTCGCAACCCGTCATCGCTGAGAAAACCATGGTAGATGTGAACAGTGCGCTCGAAAACACCCTGACCGTTACAGAAAATGAATGGGGGTTTGTTGCAGACCTTCGCAGGGATATGGCCTGCGAATTACCGCACATCCTCGGCTATCCGGCCGAACTCAACCAGGCCTTCTATCATCTCATTACCAATGCTGCGCACGCGGTAGCAGAAGCAATGGAGGAGGCGGGTGGTGAAAAAGGAGACATTACGATCAGTACCGCGACAGAAGACAACTGGTGTGTTGTTCGTATTGGCGACAATGGTACCGGCATTCCCGAAGCCATACGACCCAGGATTTTTGACCCGTTTTTTACAACAAAATCAGACGGCCTGGGTGTTGGGCAGGGGTTGTCTGTGGTGCATGCCGTTGTGGTTGAAAAACACGGCGGACGGATTTCGATCGACTCTATGGCTGGTGTTGGGACAACGGTGACGGTTCGCTTGCCATTGGTGCCAGAAAAGCAGTTGCTGCATACACTTCACTAAACTGGCCAGGTATGCCTGGCAGCCCGATCCAGAAAAGATGCTGCGCGTTCAGGTTCGCTTTGATGGACGTGCCATTCTGCCAGCGCAAGTAACCGCAAAAAGGTATAGAAGGGGATCAGACGATTTATTTTGCCCAACTCATCAGCCGGCGCTTCATAGTGTGGCAGGAGTTGTGTCAGCAATACGGGGTTGTTTGCCGCAATGACCCCCAGGTCCATCGCCGGGTCGCCACTCCGCGCTTCGCCCAGATCAATCAACCCCGCTATTCGGTTGTTGGCTATGAGAAAATGATCAGGCCTACCATCAAAGAGGATAAACGCATTACCGCGTGTTGCCAGCAGCGGTTGCAGGGTGTCAACTATGTGCCATGTTTCACTGATGCGGGCTGCTGAAATGTTTGCGGTTTTTTGCCACCAGGGCAGGGCATGATGCAGCCAGCCTTTCATCCATTGATCCCAAGAATCATTGCCGGCATATGGCGGCTTTCCGCCTATCTGATGGATGCGCCGCAACAGCGCGGCCGTTTCCCGCATAACCGCGGGGCCATGGGAGGTATGCAGTGCCGTTCCTTTAATCCAGGTGTGCAGCACAAAAGGCATGGGTTGATCGCCTGTTGCCTGAAGGTGCGCCACCGGCAAGCCGGCTGCTGCAAGCTTATTATTGTTCGCCACTTCCTGATGTATCATCTCGGGCGTAGCAGCAGCCTTTAATGCGTAGCACGCTGTAGCCGTTTGGACCTTCAAAACAAGGCGATCTGCCCGTTCAACAAGGACTTGGATTGAAGCCTGCTCGAAGTTCAGATGGCGCAGCAGCGTCTGCTTTGTGGTATGTGTTGTGAAGTCAAACATGCAGAAAATGGAGCCCTTTGGCCGTGTTTCAGAAACCAGCCGCTACGCTTGTAGTAATTCAATAGGTTGAAACTCGCCTCACCCGATGAAAGCCCATGCTTCTTTTTTCTCTGGCGCTCCTCCTGCTTCTGGCAATTACCACTCCTGTTCAAGCCCAGGAATCGGCTAATGAGGCATATAACGCATTGCAGGCGGGCGACTACGCAAATGCCATTGAACGATATAAAGAACGCCTGGCGATAGATGAAAACGTTGCCTCTATGGATGTGATCCATTATGCGGAAGCGTTTCAGATTACGGGTGCTTATGAAGCCGGCCTCGATGCTTTGGAGGCATTCCCGGATAACGCATACGTTTTACATGCCCGCGGGGCGCTCTATGAATTGATGGGTGCGTATCAGGAAGCGGAGGCTGCCTACCGGGCGGCCGCTGAGCAGAAACAAGACCTCTGGCGTAATCTCTACCTCGCCGCCGAACTGTTTACGCGGACGGGGCGGGAGTCGCAGGCAGAGGAGTTGTTCAACTACATTTACCGCAATTACAAAAACAACGCATTTCGCACGGCTGAAGAACTTGGTGTTGCTGCAAAAGCCGCAGCCCGGATGGGAGAATTTAGAGATGCAAACGATGCGTTTCGTACGGCACATCAGCTTGAACCGGGGCACATTCGCAACCTGTATTGGTGGGGCGAGCTCTTTCGGGAGAAGTACAATGACGCAGATGCCCAACGCACATTTGATGAAGCCATTGCCGCCAACCCTTCTTACGCACCGGTATATGTAGGCTATGCCCGCTCGGTCCGGTCTTTTGCCAAACAGGAAGAGTTTGCGCGCCTGGCATTAGAAAAGAACCCGAATAGCGCGCCAGCAAGAAACATCCTTGCCGGCCTGTCGATTCTCGATGGCCAGCTCGATCAGGCAGAAAATTTTGTTGATGAAGCCCTTGCCATCAACCCCAGTAGCATGGAAGCGCTGGCACATCTGGCTACAATACACCATTTGAGGGGTGCACAGCCGGCGTTTGATGAAGTAGAGGCCCGCGCCCTTGCGCTTAATCCGCGTGCAAGTGATTTCTATACGTTGCTTGCTGCAAATTGCGAACTCAAGTTTCGCTATCCTGATGCCGTTGCTTTCGGAGAGAAAGCCATCCGTACCAACCGTAGAGATCCCAATGCTTATGCCCAACTCGGCACGAGCCTGCTCCGCCTCGGGCGGTCACAAGAAGCGCGCAGGTATCTGGATTTTAGCTTTGAGCAAGATCCTTTCAATCTGTTTGTTGGCAATACGCTCACCCTGATTGATGAATACGACGACTTCGCTTTACTGGAAAGCAGCCACTTTCGCTTGCTAATCCACAACACGGAACGTGATGTCCTGGGGCCGGCCATCCTCGCTGAAGCTGAAGCTGCCTATGCCAGCCTTGTGCCGCGCTATCCCTACACTTTCCGGGAAAAGATTTTTATCGAAGCGTACAACGATGCAGATGATTTTGCCGTGCGTGTAGCCGGTGTACCACATCTAGGTTTGCTCGGTGTAAGTTTTGGTGATGTGGTAGCCATCAATACGCCTCGCGGACAGCAGCCGGGTTCTTACAATTGGGCCCGAACACTCTGGCATGAGCTGGTGCATACCTTCTCGATAGGGGTCTCCGAGTTCAAGTTACCGCGCTGGTTTGCAGAAGGACTCGCCGTTTATGAAGAGCACGTTGCACGTCCGGAATGGGGACGCGAGATGCAACTCGAATTTCTGATGGCGTTCAACGAAGACAAATTGCTGGCCCTCAACCAAATGGATCGCGGATTTACCCGCCCAACCTACCAGGGCCAGATCCTCATGAGTTATTATCATGCATCCCGTGTCATTGGGTTTATTGCTGATGAATACGGTTTCCCTGCCATTGTGCAAGTGTTACAGGGATTTGCAGCCGGCAAAAATGATGCAGCGAGCGTGCGCGATGCAACCGGCCAAAGCCTGGAAGCCATAGATACAGCTTTTCGTGCCCAGGTACAGGCTGAATACACTGCGTTGGCACCTGTGCTGCGCGGGATGCCCAATCCGTTTGAGGATGGAGAGCCCGGGGTATTGGATGGAGCCCTGGTAGGACGTAGTGATTTTTTGAGGGCGCTGCAAACAGGGTACGAAGCACTTGGTGCAGAACAATGGGACGCCGCCATCGCAGCGTTTGAAGAGGCCAGAATCCTATACCCGGCTTACACCGATCCTGGCAACCCGTACAGTGGCCTCATTGCGGCCTACCGTGCGAAAGAAGACAATGCCAAATTGACTGAAGTGCTGGAGCAGTTCCTGGCGATTTCTGAACATGGCGCAGATGAAGCAAAAGAACTGGGAATGTTGTTTTTAGCACAAGGAGAGCCGGATAAAGCAACGAATTATCTTGAGCGTAGTCTTCAAGTTGCACCTTATGATCGCGATGTGTATACCTCACTGGCTTCTCTTTATGCTGATGCCGGCGATTTGAACAAAGCAGTACGATCGCGGCAAGCAATCCTTGGATTAAATCCTGTTGATCGGGCTGCGGCGTATTATGAGTTTGCCCGTGCCTTGCAGCAGGCAACACGATCAGATGAGGCCAGGCGTGCGGTATTACAAAGCCTCGAACTGGCGCCGGCGTACAGAGATGCGCAGAAATTATTGTTAGAGATTGTAGACGGCGCACCCTAGCCGCATAATTGGCAATCATCGCGTAGTCATAAAATATCAATCCATTTTTAAACGCGCTTTTTGTCAACCTGCGATGCGCGCAGTGCAGGCATTTAATTGTTAGATATGTAAAATCTTGTACATATCGTAAACTTTGATTTTTTGAGTGGCGTAGGTAGGTTATTGTGATGTATAGAATTTGTCTCATATCAACGTTACTGTTGGTGTTAGTGCTGCCAGATAAGGCCACTGCGCAGACGGATCATGGCTTTCAATTTGTACGCATCCAATTTGGTGATGCGGTAGACAGTAGCGACGGAGAGGGATGGCGCCGGCGATGGGGAGCCCACTGGAGCCACGACTGGCCAGTAGCAGAACGCAATTTACATCTTGCCCTGGACCGTACCACAGACATTCATGTGGAAGGTGACCCGATTGTCTTGCGCCTGTCTGATGAAGAAATTTTTGAATACCCGATGCTTTACATCTGTGAGCCAGGGTACTGGATGATGGAAGAGGAGGAAGTAGAGAACCTGCGAGATTATTTAAATCGGGGCGGCTTTGTATTGTTTGACGATTTTGGCTCTGAGTCTGAGTGGATTCAGCTAGTAGAAGAAATGAAGCGGGCTTTCCCGGATCTGGAGCCGCGCGAACTGCCCAATAATCATCCGATTTGGAGCATTTTTTACGATATCGACCCGGTAGAAGCACCGGCCCTTGTTAAGGGACGCGGATACTTTACAAAATACGATGATGCCTACATCGGTTACTTTGATAAAAACGGCCGCCTGATGGCACTGGCCTGCTACAACCAGGATTTAGGCGACGGCTGGGAATGGCCAGATAGAAATTTTGAAGAGGCTTCAACCATTAGTTTTCAAATGGGTGTGAACTTCCTCATTTATGCACTCACGCATTAAAGTTTAAGGTTGAACGTTTAAAGTTGTGTATTGCAATGACCCTTTGGCTAAAACCTTCAACCTCGAGACACCTTAAACTTTCAACCTTTAACTCAAACCAGGCGACGTGAACGGAAACGATCTACATGGCAATGGTGCACCTGACGCATCTGAAAATGAAATCCTCCAGCAGCTGCAAGCCGGCAGGACACAGGTTATTGAGCAGCTCCGCAAACGTATTGTTGGGCAGGATGAAGTCATCGAAAAAGTACTCATTGCTTTATTCGCCGGAGGACATTGCCTCATTACTGGTGTACCCGGACTGGCTAAAACACTGTTGATCAAGTCATTGGGTGAGATCCTCGACCTCTCATATAAACGCATTCAGTTCACACCCGATCTGATGCCGGCGGATATCACAGGTATTGATGTAATCGAAGAAGATCGCTCAAAAGGCACGCGCCAAATCAAGTTTATCAAGGGCCCCATTTTCGCCAACATCATTCTGGCTGACGAAATCAACCGGACGCCGCCGAAAACCCAATCTGCCCTGCTCGAAGCAATGCAGGAATTTCAGGTGACAGCGGGGGGCGAGCAATTAAAGCTCGACCGGCCATTTTTTGTACTGGCAACCCAGAACCCGATTGAACTAGAAGGCACCTACCCTCTGCCCGAAGCACAGCTCGACCGGTTTATGTTTAACCTCGTGATCGACTACCTGTCTGCTGAAGACGAATTGGAGGTTGCGATGTCTACGACGTCTGATGAGCAAGCCCCTTTGCAGACAGTGCTTAAAGGTGAAGATGTGCTCGCTTTTCATAAGCTGGTCAAAAAAGTCTACGTGCCAAAGAATGTGGGTGAGTTTGCTGTTTCTATTGTGCGTAGTACGCGGCCGGCATCAGATGAGGCACCAGACTATGTGAAGAAGTGGGTGCGTTGGGGAGCCGGCTTACGCGCCATTCAGTACCTCTTGCTCGGCAGCAAAGTCAGGGCTGTCTTCAGGGGACGATACAACGTCGCAATCGAAGATATCAAAGCACTGGCGCCTGATGTGCTCAGACACCGGGTGCTGACAAACTTCTATGCTGAATCCGAGAACGTAACCATCGAACAGATCATCTCTCGTTTGTTAGAAGAAGCAAAAGAGCCTGTTTCTGGCTTGTCCTGATCGATACATGCTTTTTAAGGCACGCCTGAACTCCTAAATCCCGCGTCCACAATGGAAACGCAGCCGGCACTCAGATTTATTAAACCAGAGGTTCTCTCCAGAATCTCCAATATGCAGTTGCTGGCAAAAACTGTGGTGGAAGGTTTTTTGTCAGGCTTACACAAAAGCCCATACAAAGGAGCAAGCGTCGAATTCATGTCGTACCGCAGCTACATCCATGGTGATGATCCGCTACATGTCGATTGGAAGTTGTATGCCCGCACCGATCGGCTCTATGTAAAAGAGTACGAAGATGAAACCAACACGTCGATCAACCTGCTGGTAGACGTTAGCCCGTCGATGGGATTTGCCTCGAGCGACGTCACAAAATTAGACTATGCGTTTTATCTCGCAGCATCACTTGGGTATTTCATGTGGATGCAGCAGGAAGCTGTAGGTATGACGCTCTTTGATGACAAAATTGTGCAGCGTATTCCGGCACGCAAAGCTTCGGGCCATCTGCTGACGGTTTTGCAGCATATGGACCGTGCGAACCTGGGCGAACCCACAGCGATGGGAAAGCCGCTGCATCAACTCGCAGAATTGCAGAAAAAACGCGGATTTGTGGTGTTGATCTCTGATTTGCTCGACGATCCTGAAGAAATTATCGATGGGATAAAACACTTCAGGTTTGCCGGCAATGAAGTCATTGTCTTCCACCTGTTTGATTTACAGGAAGTCGAATTTGGCTATGGTGACATGGTTGAGTTTGAAGACCTGGAAACGGGGGAGAAAATGTTGCTTGATGCGGATACCGCCAAGGCAACCTATCTGCAAAATCTGGAAGCGTACCGGACGCGACTCTACGAGCAGTGTGCGGTCCTTGGTGCAGATTATCACCTGGTGACCACTGATCAACCGCTGGACTTTGCGTTGTTTCAGTTCCTGGCTGCCCGATCTAAGCGCAAGAAATAAACCGGTAACAAACATCCTTTAATTCATTTTACGACCACAAACGACAGGCTTTAATTGTCTTTCTTAAGCCCCATATTTCTGTTTGCCCTTGCTACTGCGCTGCTTCCAGTGCTGTATCACCTGGTGCGTCGCGTCCAGGCCAAGAAGGTGCAATTCAGTTCCTTGATGTTTTTGAAGATGACACCCAAAGAAGTGGTACGGCAGCGCCGCATTCAGCACTGGTTGCTGATGGCCCTGCGGTGTTGCTTGCTGGGTCTGTTGGCGCTGGCTTTTGCTCGCCCGTTTGTGCCGGCTGAAAACATCCCGTTTGTTTCGCAGCGTGAAAATCGCTCGGTAGTTTTGCTGGTTGATAACTCTTACAGCATGCAATACGACAACCGCTTTGAGGAAGCGCGGCGTGCAGTGCGTGGCAAGCTTGCAGAAGCTGCCGGCGAAGATGAGTTTTCCATTATCCAGTTTGCCGCCCAAACGCAGCAACTCACCCCATTGTCTTCTGATATCGTATTGCACGAGAATGTGGTTGATAATGTGCTTGCGACGGGATATCAGACAACTGACTTCTATCAACCCCTGCGATTGGCAGAAGAAGTGCTTTCAGAGGCGCGTCATCAGATGCGGCACATTGTCCTGATCTCCGATTTACAACTGGGCGGATGGAAAGGTGCGTTCGAAAACTGGAAGCTGGATCCCGATATTTCTTTTGAGGTGGTAGACCTGCGAGCGCAAGCTCCCTCTAACCTTTACGTTGAAGATTTTAATATCTCCGAAAAGCGGTCTGCCGCCGGCCTGATCCACCGGTTTGATACACGCCTTGGGTCAACCGGTGACGCCGCGTCATCACCGGCAACGGTTGAACTTGCCATTGACGGAGCGGAAGTGGATGCCTCTGAATTGCCGGCCGCTGCCTCTCGCCGTTCCTCTTTTCAATACAGCGCCCCGCGTGAAGGCGTCTTCCAGGGACAGGTGAGTCTGCCCGGTGATGCGCTCCCTGCAGATGATAGCCGCTATTTTACATTTAATGTAGAAGGCCGGCCCTCACTTCTCGGTCTCGGCAGTAACCGCAGGAATGCCGGCCACGCGGTTTATTACCTGGACCGCGCCTTCAATCAGGGCGATCAAGCAATCTACAATTTTAACACCCAGGCATCGGGCAACGTGACCCGCGCCCAACTGCGAGATATCAGTGCCGTTTTCATTTCTTCGGGTAACCCGCTCGAACGCGAAATTAACACCTTGAAGGCCTATGTTGAAGGAGGGGGGAGTCTCATCGTTTCGTTTGGTGAGCAGGCTACCGTGGCCGCGTTTTCCCGTTTGCTGCAAGCCCTTGAGTTAGGCTCAGTATAATCTATTGTGCGAGCGGCTTCTGTACAAGGATATGATGCCATTATCGGAGAGGTTGACATGCGCCACCCCATTTTCTCGGTGTTTGCTACGTCGGGATCAGGATCTATTTTTCGGCCACGATTCCGCCGCTATGCCCGCGTTGTCCCTGATTCATCAGCAAGCGTACTGGGGCGTTTCGATTCCGAAGACCCTTTCCTCATCGAAAAAACGTTGGGGCAGGGCAAGGTGCTGGTGTATACATCCAGCCTGAGTCCGGAATGGACCGATTTCCCTATTGGCGAGATGTACGTGCCCTTTTTGTATCAGTTGGCGCGTTATGCCTTGCAGACCTCCGTGGATCAGCAATTGTTCACCATAGGTGAGCCGGTACGATTGGAAGGGCGGCAAGGGTCTACGTGGGATGTCAGGAATCCTGCCGGCGACATTTTTAAAGTGACCATGGATGATTTGGGTCAGGGGTATTTTGAGGCCACAGACGTGCCCGGCCATTACGCGGCTGCACAGGGGACTACGCAACGGTTTTTTTCTGTGAATGTGGATGTCGCTGAATCGGTACTTGACGGCCGCGATCCCGAAGAAGCCCATGGTGCTGTTGTACCGCCTCCTGGCAACGTGCCTGTGTCAGCAGAATTGGCGCGGACCATCGAACTGGATGATGCGGAGCGGCAACAAAAATTCTGGCGATACGTCATTTTATTAATGGTGCTCCTCTATGTGTTGGAAACAGTCATCGCCAACCGAAAGCAGAAAAAGTAGCGGGTGAACGAAGCTTAACATAAACAGCAGAAGAACATGCCTGTATCAACGTATCAAGTTCGCGCCCTCGTAGAGAACGTCCGCAAACGCTGGCGTAAACGCGCTGCATTGCAGGGCCTTTCGCTCGCATTGCTGACGGCCCTTTTCTTCACGGCCCTGTTGCTGCTGATTTATTTTCAGACGGAAGTCAACGTAACCTATCTGTACATGGGCCTCGGTGTTGCCGTGCTTGCGGTATTGTACGTAGCAATTCGGTTTGCAGCCTTACCGTTGTTCAAGAAACTGGATGATCAGCAAATTGCCTTGTATATCGAAGAGCGGATTCCAGGCTTGCAAGACCGACTCAACAGCGCCGTGGAAGTGGGCAGCACCCGACAGCTTGAAGATTCTATCCTTGGCAATCTCATTGACGATGCCAGCCGGCAAATCAAAGCTATCCCGCTCACAACCGTTGTTGATCAGAAAAGACAGCGCATTTTATCCTACATCGCCGCCGGTTGCCTGACGCTGTTTGCCGTTTTTGCCTACAACAAGGCAGAAGATATAGTCGCTGTATTCTCCGGTGCCCGCGTATCAATGGCAGCAGCACCTGAAAAACCATACATGGCAATTACGCCAGGATCGGTAGAGATTGAAAAAGGCGAGTCGCAAGAAATTATTTCTACCTTGCGCGATGCGAGTGAGGAAGAAGTTATGCTGCACTTCAAAATAGGTGCAGGAGAATGGCAGAAGACGTCAATGCAGAAGGGGGTCGGACAGCCGGTGTATCTTTATCAACTGGTCAATGTCCAGGAGCCGATCCAATACTTTATCGCGCACAATGAAGTGCAAAGCGAAACGTTTGATATTACGCTATACGAATTTCCGGCCGTTGGACAAATTGATTTGCGATACAGTTACCCTGCTTATACAGGAATTCCTGCGCGCACCGAGGAAAATACAGGTGACATTCGCGGATTAAAAGACGCTACCGTTGCCCTGTCAATTGCAACAACAGGCGCCGTTGAAACAGCCGAAATGGTTTTCGAGAGCGGTCGACGCATTACCCTAAACGAAACGGGAAGCGGCGAATACCGCACTGAACTGAAGCTCACGGCAGATGATTATTATCATATTGAGCTAAAAGACACGGCTGGCAAGTCTAACAAATTTCCTGTTGAGTATCAGGTCATTGTTGTTGAGGATCAAAAACCGGTGGTTACCCTTACCGAGCCTCAGCAGGATGTTCGCGTAAATGCCATTGAAGAGGTGCTAATCGCAGCTACGGCAACAGATGACTATGGTATAAAAACGCTGCGCCTGCATTTGTCTGTCAATGGGGAAGACGAACAGATACATCCGCTTGTTGCCACCGGGAAAAGAGGCGTGCAGGAAGCAGAAGGTGATTATGTAGTCTTTCTCGAAGACTTTACGCTAGAGCCTGGCGATATCCTTTCCTACTATGTAGAAACAGAAGACTTTTACGAACCCCACGGGCCGGAAGCTACCGATATGTACTTTATCGAAGTGATTCCGTTTGACCAGCGCTTTACGCAGGAAAACAACATGGCCGGCGGTGGTGGGGGTGGCATGCAGAGCCGAACGGTTGTTAGCCAGCAAGAAATTATTGCAGCAACCTGGCGTTTGTTGCGGCAGCAAGATGAAGAAACTGAGGCATCGTTCAAAGAAGGCGCTGAAGGGCTGGCGCGCGCGCAATCAAACTTGATGAACGACATCGAAGAGCGATTGAGTGCAACCACGTTCACCGTTGAGTTGCGCTCCAATCCGGAAGTGCAAAAAGTAGCTGAGCTCCTGCGTCAGGCTGTAGAAGCCATGAAGGAAGCGGTAGACGCGTTAGAAGATGTTGCGCTCGATGATGCCCTGAAGCCGGAACGCCGGGCACTCAATTTCTTGCTTAAAGCAGATGCGCTTAACAGGGATCGCAATGTTACCCGTAATGAAGGCGGCCAGCAAGGTGGCGGCGGCGGCGGTATGGAAGACCGTATGACCGAGTTGATGGATCTCGAACTTGATATTTCAAGAGACAAATATGAAATCCAGCAGCAGCGCGGTTCTGAAGCTGCACAAGAGCAGCAACGGAAAGATGAAGCCCTTGAACGCGTAAAAGAATTGGCGCGCAGGCAACAACGTATCGCCAACCAAAACCGCCCCGAGCAAATGCAAGGGGAAGACAAGAAGCGATACATCGAGCGCTTAAAGCGCGATCAGGATGAACTGCGGCAGCAGACCGAAAGCCTTGCGCAGTCCATGCAGAACCAGCAACAGGGACAATCGCAGCAGGATGGCCAGGTCCAGGAATCGCTCGAGCGGGCAATGGAGCACATGCGGGATGCAGAGCGTGCCTTGCGTAACAACGATGAACAGCGCGCTGCTGCAAGCCAGCAACAGGCATTAAATGAATTGGACAAACTGCAACAGGACCTTCGCGCCGGCGGGGCTGAAACTACGCGTGAAATGCTGCAGGATCTCGGGCGCGAATTTGACGACTTCCAGGAGCAAGAAGATCAGCTTGCTGAAGACATAAGCAATGTGCTCAAAAAGGCGATGGAGAATGACGGCCGCGTGGCCGGCAGCAGTCTTGATCGGCTCGAAGAAAACAGGGAAAACCTGCGGGCACGGTTTAACCAGTTCAAAAATCAGGCAGAAGCCGTTGAGAAAAGCACCCGTTCGGAAGAGCCCGATGTAGCCTCTTCTATCAGAAACATGCTACAGCAAATGCGGCGGGATGAGTTGGAGCAAAAACTTGAAGACTCCGAAAAAGCCCTCTCCAATCGCTGGCTAGATTACGCTGAGCGCCTTGAAGATGAAATACAAACCGGGCTTGAGCGGATGGAAACGGAAATGCGCGCGATTGAAGGGGCATTACCCCAAACTGATGAAGAGCAACTGCGCCGTGCCCTTTCTGATTTGCAGGACCTGCGCAACCGCGTTGAGCAAATGGAAGCGCAGGCTACCGGCCAGCCCGGACAGGCACAGGGACAATCTGAAGGGCAAACACCCGGACAGTCGCCTAACAACCAGCAAGCCAATGACCGCCAGCAGCGGGAAACGGCTGCACGCATGCAGCGGCAACTCGAACAGGCCCGCGAAGCCATGGATCGACTGGAAGGCCAACTGGAAGGTAATCAGGGCTTTCAACGCGGTCTGCGGCAGGCCGAAAATGCCATGCGCCGGCTAACTGATGCCAGCAATACAGGTGTGCTACTCGATGAAGAAGCCGCTGAAAGCTACTTTAATGACCGTGTGTACAAGCCTTTTTCTGATCTTGAAGCGGCCCTCGCAAAAGCGCTCGACAAAATCGAAATGGAAAAGAAACTGTATGGTGCACGTCGGGCACAGGTCCCGGATGAATACCAGGAAGCGGTTGACAAATATTATGAGTCGCTCTCCAAGTCAAACAACTAGACTTGATTCCCTCACCCCCACGCATGTAACCCCGCGTATAGTATTATGCCACAATCCTGGTTTGAACGGTTGTTCAAATTTAACCAGCTGAATTTTTCAGAAGGAGAACTCGGTTTTCTTCAGGGAAATCAGCAGGTATTGTTGTGGGTGCTGGTTGCGCTGGGGATCGCTGCATTGTTTGCCGTTGTGTATTTTACAACGAATGCTTTTGCGTCAACCAGGACCCGCGCGCTTTCCCTCAGTCTGCGCATCACAGCGCTCAGCCTTTTAATGTTGCCGCTGCTCGAGCCTGTGCTGATCATGCCGGATGTCATCCCCGACGACAACTTTGTGGCCGTGGTCGTAGACGCTTCCGAAAGCATGCGTATCAAGGATGAAGCTGCCGGCGTTGAGCGCCTCGACCGGGCAAATGCACTGCTATTTGACGAATCGGATGGCATCATACAAGGGCTAGACGAAGTATTTAATGTCAGGTATTATACCTTCGGGGGACGAACGCAACGCGTTGATAGCGTCCAGCACGTAGGAGCGGATGAGGAGGCCACCAATATTTCCCAGGCGTTGGAACGCGTTATATCAGATTTTAATGGCATCCCATTGTCGGGCGTTGTTTTGATGACTGACGGCGGCGACAACAGCACCGAGGTGCCGCTGAACCAGGCTGAGCAGTTGCGTGCGATGAATGTGCCACTGCATATTGTTGGCCTGGGACAAGAAGCGTTTGCCCAGGAACGCGAAATACTTGAGGCTTCAGCTAGCCGAAGTGTGGAAGAAACGACTGGTGCTGAAATTGAAGTCAAGGTCCGCAGTTGGGATGAGACGCCGGCGCCTGTCACCTTCGGACTATACCTCGGGGAAGACCGCGTATTCTCGGCTACAAAAACGATCAAGGGTGGCGGCAAAATTGATCAGTTTGCCTTTTTCTTCGAACCTGAATCCCAGCGCGCTGACGAATACGTCCTCAAAATTGATGAAGCCCCGGACGAGTTAAACATTGAAAACAACGCGGTAAGCCTGCTCATCGACACCCAGAAAGATACGCTTGGGGTGTTGTTGCTGGAGGGAAGTCTGCGCCCTGAGTTCAAGTTTCTGAAGCGTGCACTCGAAGACGATCAGGTTATAGATGTTGCCTCCGTTTCGCGTACTGGCCCTGCACAATTTTACCGACAGGTATCCCGCAATCCTGAAACACTGGCGGGAGGCTTTCCGTCTTCTGTTGAAGCACTCTATGGCTACAAAGCTGTAATTCTTGGTGACATCGAAGCGTCTGCTTTTTCGCTAGATCAGCTAGAGATGCTGGAAGCCTTTGTCCGCAAGCGGGGTGGTGGTTTTATGATGCTGGGCGGACTCAATTCTTTTGCTGAAGGAGATTATTTCAATACGGCTGTTGCCGATATGTTGCCGCTGGCCATCGATCCGGGCCGGCGTACAGTGGTACCGCCCGAGTTTAGCATTCCGGAAGCATCGCCGGCTGAGCAGGGGTTCAAGTTTATGCCGACAGCTGTTGGGCTTGAGAGTCCAATCCTGAAGCTATCTTCAGAAACTGACGCCAATTTCAGCCTGTGGAATGAAATGCCCGGCCTTACGAGCCTCAACTTCCTGGGGCGCGTCAAACCGGGCGCAGTTATTCTGGCTGAAAAAGCGCAAGATGATTTTGGGGCATCTGAGCCTCTACTGGCTGTACAACGCTATGGCAAGGGGCGCAGTGCAGCGCTTTCTACAGCAAGCACCTGGCGTTGGCAAATGCACCTCTCTCATGAAGACCGCCGGCACGAGCGGTTCTGGCGCCAAATGATCCGTTGGCTTGTTGCCTCGGCACCAGACCCGGTTTCGGTAGATATTGGGAATGCCCGAATTGCACCGGGAGATGAAGTCCCCATTGCGGTTGATGTGTACGATGGGTTGTATAACCCAGTTAGTGGTGCGGTAGTACGCGCCTACATAACCGATCCGTTTGGTGGCTTTCAAGAAATTGAGTTACAGGAAGATCTGTCTGAAGAAGGCGCTTATATCGCAACGTTTGTCCCTGAAGAACTGGGGGTATACCGGCTTGATGTTGAGGCAGAAAACGGGGCGGGCAGTATGTTCAGTAAACCTACCAGTTTTCTCACACAACCGTCAGGGCGTGAATACCGGGATGCGACGTTAAAGTCTGCATTCCTGGGCCGGCTTGCCAGTGCAAGCGGTGGCACGTATTATTCGTCTTCGGATGTCTCGGCCATCCCCGCCAACCTGCGCAATCGCCGTACGAGCACATCTATTTACAGATCAGAGTATCTGTGGGATATGCCTGTGTTGTGGCTTGTGGTGTTGGGTTTGCTTTCTGCAGAATGGGTTTACCGCCGGCGCAAAGGCCTCCCTTAATGTTGCTCAGCAGCACGTTATCGCATGAAATTTGAAACGCTACATATTTTTCTGCGCAGCCGGCTAGTGGTCTGCCTGGGATGCTTGTTCATTCTCCTGGCGGGTGGCAATACGCTTTACGCGCAGGACGGCGTGAACCGCCATGCGCTGTTGATTGGTGGGCTGGGGGGGAGTCCTGAACACACAGAGCGATTTAAGGGATATTTGTTTGATACACGCAAAGCGCTTGTCGAATCGATGGCAATACCGGCAGAAAATGTGACCTTGCTCGGCGAAGCCAGCATCTCTGGTGAGTCTTTTATTGATGACACCGCCACAGCTGAAAACATTCGGGCGCAGTTCAGTGCCTTGCAGTCGCATGTCGGTGAGGCTGATATGGTGCTAGTTGTATTGTTTGGGCATGGCAGTTTCAGCAATGGCGAGGCGCGTCTTAATATTCCACGCCGCGACCTCAGCCAGCACGACTTTGCTGAACTGGTTGATGGGCTCGATGCCAGCCGCATCGTTTTTATCAACACAAGCAGTGCAAGCGCACCTTTTGTGGAGGCGCTAAGTGCGGACAATCGTATGGTGATTACGGCTACCCGCACCGGGTCACAGAAAAATGAAACGTCGTTTCCACGCTTTTTGGTAGAAAGCCTGACCAGTCCGGCAACAGACCGCGACAAAGATGGGCGCATATCGGTTGCAGAGGTTTTTCAGTTTGCTGCAGAGCGGACGGATCAGATGTTTGCTGATAACAGCAATCTGGCCACAGAGAATGCACTGCTGGATGACAATGGTGACCAAGAGGGGAGCCGGCTTGGCGAATTGGAGAACGGCACGGACGGCCATCTGGCCAGTATTACGTATCTGTCTGGCGATGGTGGAGCAGCAGGGGCGGTAGCTGGTCGTGTGGGTGGCTCAGCGTGGCAACAGGAGAAAAACCAGGTTGAACTGGCCATCGCCAACTTGAAAAGCCAGAAAGCATCAATGGATACCGACGCATACTACGCGGAACTTGAGACCCTCTTTGTGCAACTCGCCCGGGGCAATGCCGCAGCAGAACAGACGCCTTAACCCTGCCACTGGTGCATGCTTCTTTGCTGTTTTATGAGAAGCAATCTTTCACAGACAACTCAAGATTGAGCTTGCCGGCCTTTTTCTTCATCCCTGTTTTTAACGCATCAAACATATTCCCGGCAAAGCTCATCTCGATCAGGGTTGCACCGCGAAAGTACAGTTTTTTGCTATAGCCTTCATAGCTCATCGTATAGCGTATCGTCGACGTCCCTTTGCCATCCGGATAGTAACCATCAAGGGCATAAAGTGCTGTGCTCATGGATAGGTCTACCTTGAGGTTTACACGGTCTATGTTAACCACCTTCGCAGGTTGCGTAAAGACCAGGATAAATGGGTACTTTTTGATTTTTAGTGGGACTTTATGCCGGCCTACTTTTTTGCCCAATTTTTTGCTGATCTTGCAGTGCTCAAGAACGTCTAGCAATTTCGCATTCAACAACGCGTGCTCTCTGCCCCAGAATGTCATCCCCATGATGGACCTCCGGCAATTTTCTGAATGTGCTATTCTTTTTAAATAACAATTAGAAAGCTTGGAAAGAATCCCTTGTTTACGTCATTTTCTGGAGGGATTTGCTATTCTAGCTACTAGAATCTGCGCTGCAGCCACTGGTTAGTGGGACAGGGCGTACATAATGAAATTGATGGCCATCTGGAAACTGACCGTTGACGCTTCTCCCATGTTACGGCCCGGCCATTCCCATCCATCGCCAATATCCTGGTTGTATCAAACAATGATGGCAAGCCGGCCGTCGGGGGTGAACATGCCATAGGAGGTATCATCATCGGCGTCGAGCCACGGTACTTCTCCGGAGATCGCTTTAGTGGATAGCGCAGCCTCGGGGTCTATATCGTAGAAAATCGACCAGACAGGATGTGAGGCGTCCAGTTCAACCAGGTCCCAATCAGGAAAAGCCTGGGAGATGTTCATGTAGAAATTTTCCCACTCAGCACCAACCTGGTTGTCGCCATAGTCGTGGAAGTCATCAATCATCAAAAAACCACCGCGGTAGATATACTCGCGCAGGTTTTCGATTTCTTCATCATTGATAAGCCAATAGCCGGGTTCGCACAGGTAGAGGATAGGGTACTCAAAAATTTCGGCGTCTTTCAGCGTGAGTACAATGGGTTCACCTGCCAGCGGGATTTTGGTTGTTCGCTCCAGGGCAAGGTGCAGGTTTTGTTCAGCCGTTGGCCAGTCATATGCCCACGGGCCCCAGCGATTGTAGCTAAAGTTTGTATTCGAATCATAGCGGATCCGTACAAACCTGAAGCTTTCCCCATTAACTGGTGGTGGTGCCTGGGCGTACGTATCCAAGCTGCAAAGAAAGAGCAGTCCTACAAGGAATGCCCCTGGTGAGAAAAATAGCCTGCGATACCGGTTCATTGGGGTATGCCACCTTAAGATAATACCTGATGGTGGTAACGACACGAACCCGCATCGGTTCAGCTTGATCGATACAAATTAGAACCGGTTTTCGCTGCCAGCAACTTCCTGGTGCGTGCTTTCCTCGCGATGCGAAACAGCTTCTTCACGGCCAGTTGCAGATTCTGTAGCAAGCGTGGATTCTCCAAGCGCGGCTTTTACGGCTTCTCGCGCATTAATAAGCCGGCCAATGCGTGGCGAGTCGTCCAGGGTTTCCCCTGTTTCATGGAGGATGGCATACGCCTCTTTAGCACTCAAGTCAGGTTTGCTTGGCATCATGCGGGCCATGAATCCTG
>JBCCIM010000144.1 GCA_039111535.1 Bacteroidota bacterium
AAAAGGAGTTTAGTGAAAAAAACAGTCGGATTTATTTTAGCCGTGTTTTTCCTTTTACCCGCTTGTGACCAGCAAGTCGATCCACTTTCTGAATTGGCTATACCGCCTGATGGGCAAATGCTCAGAGCATGTAATGATCAAAAAATGTGGAGTGCTGCATTATTACGTGAGTCGCTAGTAGGAGAGTGGCGGTGGTATTATACTTATAATGGTTTCACGCCCAACGCAGCCCGTAATACGCTTGAGCGGAATACGGTTGTAACATTGAATTCTGATTCAACGCTCCAGGTGATGGAAGCTGGCGAAACAACGTATACAACGCGCTGGTCAGTAGAAAACGTTTATGAAGATTTGTATGGTCTAGAGACTACATCCTCCACCCCCTTCACACTAGGCCATATAAACCTTTGCGATGATCTCCTCGAATTTGATGACAGTAACATCGATGGCGACAATAATTTTTTTGTGAGAACCAATTAATCGTGCACTGTTTAATTAGCAGGTAGCAATGATGAATTGATTCCGCGAGTTATGGCAGACTACACTTTCCTCACAACCTGGCATTTTAACGCCCCGATTGAACGTGTATGGGAGCTGATTCACAACACTTCCCGTTGGCCCATCTGGTGGAAAGCTGTGCAGGAAGTAAAAGAGATCTCCCGGGGAGACGATGCCGGCATTGGGAGTGTAAAACGATTCACATGGCGCGGTGCGTTACCGTATCGCCTCACATTTGACATGACAGCCACTGAAATTGAGCACCTTCGTGTAATTGCCGGCAGGGCACAAGGAGAACTCGATGGAACGGGGCGATGGACATTTCGTGAAGACGAAAGCGGAACCCACGTGCAATATGTATGGGAGGTAAAAGCCACGAAGTTCTGGATGCGTTGGTTGTCACCACTGGCGCGGCCGGCTTTTCGGTGGAATCATGACCTTGTGATGCGCTGGGGCGAAGCAGGCATCCGCGCGGAATTGGACGCCCATCAAATGGCAATGGAATAAAGATCGCGCACCTGATAACGCACGACGCAACTGAATCTTATGCTTGATGGCATTCGCAGTCTTATCCGTTTGCAACTCCTCATGATTGTGGTGTTCGTGCTGGGTAAAATGGTGCTGCGGCCGGCTGTGCTGAAAAGAGACGCGCCGACGTGGCTTGATATCTTTGTCCTCTCTTTTCCGAACTTCTGCGAAGCGATAGTCGGCGCAGCCACTGTGACAGGTTTATTGCTGATGTTTAATGCCCGGTTCGTATCCGCAAAGCGTCGTTTATCTGAAAGGGTAGTTTATGCCTGGGCTATCGTGTTTACCGGGATATATGTCATCTTGCAAGAATTTAAAGTACACAACCTCGGTGGGGCCAATATCTACGACCCATATGATATACTTTTCTCGTTGATTGGCCTCGTTGTAGCATGGTTCATTATCAACCGGCTGCGTCCATCTTTTTCAATTGTATCTGCTAGAACATGAAAAAATTCCTCATCCTGCATTTCGGATTTGAAATGCCTACCCCTGAAGACATGGCCGGCTGGAACAGCTGGTTTGCCTCCATAGCAGACCGGCAGGTCGAACGCGGTCATTTGCCAGGAGGCAACGAGATTTCTGGCGAAGGGATGACGCCGTTGCCGTTTGGGAAGGACTCTCTTACCGGGTATACGATGATTAAGGCGGCTAGCCTGGATGAAGCAACCGAAATAGCCCAGGCATGCCCTTTTGTTATTAGTACACGGGTGTATGAAGTAAAAGGCTAGTACGATCTGGCTAACCATGCAGTCACGACTTATGCAGTTACAATCTACGATGTAACAAATTGGCAGCGTCATACGCTTGTTGTACTGAATCTTTCAAACAAGCGCGGCAAAACATGAAGGTATCTGGTGCTGTCCTGTTATGTACAGGTGTAGTGTGTTCTATCCTCGGCGGACTGGCTGGTGGGATGTTTGTTGTCAGGCAAATGAACACCGATGTGCTTAATGTCAAACGCATCAATATAGTAGAGGAAGATGGCCGATATGCCCTGGTTCTGGCAAATGCGGAGAACTTGCCGGGGGTAATTCGGCATGGGAAGGAGGGGCCGCGCGGCCATCGGCACAACGTAGGGGGAATCCTTTATTACAACAATAAAGGCGATGAAATGGGCGGATTGATAACCAGTCTGCAGGAATACGACGGCGTGGACAATGGCGGCGTACAACTCTCAATGGACCAGCTTAACGACCAGGGACAAACCGTTTCGTTAATGCACTGGATGGAAGGAGAGTACGTACGGTCAGCGCTCCGTTTCTGGGATCTGCCGACAGACAAACCCCATAGCCTGATGAACACCCACCCGCGCATCGTGCCGATTCTTAAAAAGTATGATACTGCAGAAAGAGACGAAGACTTTGACAGAATCGATCGCGAATACCACCAGGCGCTTGGAGAAGAAGGGCTTTGGGCAGAGCGCATCTACCTGGGCAGCGAAGGGGAGGCACAGCGAAAAGCAATGCTTGAACTGAAAGATTCAAAATCACAGCCGCGCATTCGTTTGATTGTTGATGAGTCCGATCAGGCACGGATTGAGTTCTTGAATGCTGCCGGCGATGTCATCCGGACATTGAGCGAGGAAAATTGAAGATACGAGGCCAGGCGCTTGGGGAATAGAAACCGCGTGGTGCTGGTCTAGACAGAAACCCAACAGATTAGTATATGAAAGCCTTAGCAGTTACCGCGTTATTAATGTGTCTTGTTGCGTGTGATGCAACAGAAGCCCTTGAAGCCGGCACAGTGACGGCCACCATTTCTGCCGAAGGGGTTGAACTCAACAACGGATTGGCCCGCTCTGTTCACGTATTTCCCGTTGGCGCAAATACTGCGGCTGTAATTAACTGGGCGCCAAACATAACCAATGAAAACGCCATAGCTGGTCGATCATCCCGTACCTATGCACTCGAAGACTTGTATTCAATCGAAGGGGAAGAGGTGCTCATTGTGTACTGGTGGTATGCAGTTCATCGCAATGGCAAACTTGGGCCCAGTGATGTACAGTCTTTTGAACTTTCGATTCCTGATGATCTTTAGGCTTGTGCTCCTTAATTCTGCAGTTGTAGGGCTGTGTGTGGGTTCGGTGGCCCAAATTGATGGCCGAAGTGCTTTAAATGGCTTTAATTATTGTTAAGTGCAATAATTTTAATATCTTAGCCGGCAAGTCTTCAGAATATTACCTCGGAGTACGTGTCTTTTTTTTCCGTTGATAAAGCAAGCCGGTCCCATCAAATCTATTTATCCGTCTGCCTGGCTGGCTTGTTGTTGTTTGCCGGATGTTCGGCCAGTTACAATCCTGAGCGCAGCGCTAAGCAGGCGGGGCCACCACCAAGTCCAGAGCGGGAATTCCGGGGCGCCTGGATTGCTACAGTCGCCAATATTGATTGGCCGTCATCGCCAGATCTCACTGCAATAGAGCAACAGGCAGAATTACGGCAGTTACTCGACCGGTTGGCAAGCATGAACATGAATGCGGTTATCCTGCAAGTCAGGCCGGCTGCTGATGCATTTTATGCTTCTGCGTATGAGCCCTGGTCCTGGTATCTTTCGGGAGAAATGGGTCGGCCACCGTCTCCGTATTACGACCCCCTTGCCTTCGCTATCGAGGAAGCACACGCCAGGGGACTGGAGCTACATGCATGGTTCAACCCTTTCCGGGCAGGGCACCGGACCTTTGAAGGCACCTTTTCACCCGATCATATTACTGTTCAGCGCCCTGATTTGGTGGTGGAATATGGTGAGCAATTCTGGATGGACCCCGGGATGCCGGATGCCAGGGAGCATTCCCTGCGCGTGATGCTCGATGTTGTTCGTCGATATGACCTCGACGGGTTGCATATGGATGACTACTTCTATCCCTATCCCGTCAATGACGACCGTGGCCGGCAGGTCTCCTTCCCGGATTCGATGAGTTGGCAAATTGCGCAGGAGCGGGGCGCGAGGATAACGCGCGAAGACTGGCGCCGGCAAAACATCAATACCTTTGTTGAAACCCTGTACAGCGAGGTCAAGGCGATCAAGCCCTGGGTGAAGGTTGGCTTGAGCCCCTTTGGCATTTGGCGTCCGGGGTATCCCGATGGGGTGCGTGGCCTCGATGCCTACAACCAGATTTATGCAGATGCACGGCTTTGGCTACAGCAGGGGTGGATCGATTACCTGAGTCCGCAATTGTACTGGGAAATTGACAGTGATGGGCAGCCTTATGCAGCGCTGTATAGCTGGTGGCGCCGGCAGAATACAAAAGGCCGCCACGTCTGGCCTGGCAATGCCATTTACCGGGTAGAAAGCCACAAATGGCCAACTTCTGAAATCATCAACCAGGTTAAGCTCACGCGTGCCGGCGAACCGTATTCAGGCAATGTGCTATTTAGTATGCGTATTCTGAACGAAAATGTGCGCGGCCTGAGCGATAAAATGACCCGCGAGCTTTACAGTAAGCCGGCGCTCGTGCCTCCCATGCCTTGGCTAGGGGGCAAGCCACTTGATACACCAATGATTGCAAAAGAGGAGGGGGGCTTTGGTACCCAACTCAGTTTACGCACCATGCCCGGCGACGAAGCGCAGCATTGGCTTATTCGTATCAGGTTACGCGCGCGTTGGTACCTTTTTGTTGAGCCCGGCGCTTTGGATGCTTTCCCTGTCGAGCGTCATTTTGGTAGCCGGGAGCTTGATGAAATCGTGGTGTCATTTGTCGACCGGGTAGGCCGCGAAAGCGACACCGCAACCATCCGGCGCGAAATTGTAGCACATCGGCAAATCGGCTTCTGATCTGAGGCATGAGGAAGTTTTGTGAAAACAGAACAAGATGGCTTTTAAAAGTGTCCTATTGTTTAGATTTAGTCTAAATACTGTTTTGTGAAACAGCCATACGTACCCAAAAATAACGAAAATAGAGCTGAGGTTAAGGCATTTCCGTTTAAGGACGGTGCCTGAATCGAATATGAAAAAATCCTACCTACTTATCGTATCCTTGCTTTGTGTGCTTGCAACTGCATGCAACCCTGAAGCTGCAAAAGAAGGGGAGGATGCGGAAGCGTCACTCACCCTGTATACCCACCGACACTATGAAGCAGACCAGGCCCTGATTGCACAATTTACCGAAGAGACGGGTATTGCGGTCAATGTTGTGAATGCCAGTGCCGACGAACTGATATTGAAGATGGAAAACGAGGGCGAGCAGTCGCCGGCAGATGTGTTGATCACCGTTGATGCTGGTCGCCTTGAGCGCGCAAAAAGCAAAGGATTGTTTCAGTCGGTTTCATCGCCTGTGCTGGAGGAAAATATCCCGACACACCTGCGCGAGCAAGACAACTTGTGGTTTGCCTTCACCAAGCGCGCTCGTCTGATTGCATATGATAAAGAGCGCGGTATGCCTTCAGGCATTGCAAGCTATGCAGACTTGGCTGCACCTGAAATGGCCGGCAAAGTGCTTATCCGCTCTTCTGGCAACATTTACAACCAGTCGTTGATGGCTGGCATCATTGCCAATGAAGGGCAGGAAGGTGCTAAAGCCTGGGCTGAACGTGTTGTTGCCAACATGGCGCGGCCACCCAAAGGCAATGACCGCGACCAGATGAAAGCACTGGTGGCCGGTGAAGGCGAAGTGGCTGTGGTTAACTCATACTACCTTGGGCATTTGCTGAATTCGGATGACCCGGCTGAGGTTGCAGTGGGTGAACGGATTGGCCTGCTTTTCCCCGACCAGGATGGAAACGGAACGCATATCAATGTCAGCGGCGCTGGGATTGCAAAATATGCACCCAACAAGGCTAACGCCGTTAAATTTATCGAATTCCTTTCCAGTCCTTCAGCACAAGCGTTATTAGCTTCTTCGAATTACGAGTTTCCAGTGAACCCGGAAGCAGAAACTTCAGCCTTGATTGCTTCCTGGGGGAGCTTCAAAGAAGATACAATGGCGCTGCAAAAGCTCGGTGAGTTTAATAAACAAGCCGTTTTGACCTTTGATGAAGTTGGATGGCAGTAGAGGGCTCACAGCGGAGAACTTTGCTGAAATCCCAATCAACAAACAGGCTATCGCATCAACATATTGACTTCGGCTGGTCGGCTACAACAGTTGTTATTGTACTGTTTTTGTCCGTGCCAATTCTAACCATCCTGTTTAAGCTATTTGACGGGCCAGGAGAAAGCTGGGGACATATAGTTAAGCATCTGCTGGCCGGCTACGTCGCCAACTCCACCTTTTTGGTGGGGGTTGGCGGTGGGCTGGCTTTGCTGTTTGGGGTGGTGCCGGCGTGGATCGTCTCCCGGTACACCCTGCCCATGCAGCGCACCTTTGAGTGGGCACTCATTTTACCACTGGCAATTCCAAATTACCTTACGGCGTACGCGTATGCCGGCTTCTTCGATTACAGCGGCCCTTTTCAAATGTTTACCGCCCTGTTTACGGGTGTTGCAGCCGGCGGACAACATGTGGACATGATGAATCCGTTGGGTCTGGCGTTTGTACTGAGTGTTTCATTGTATCCTTACGTCTATGTCACGGCTCGCAGTTTTTTTCTGAACCAGTCTGCTTCGCAACTCAATGCCGCGGTTTTGATGGGTGCGCGCGAAAGTTCGATATTCTGGCGCATTGCCCTGCCGCTTGCCCGTCCTGCCATCGCGGGTGGGCTTTTTCTGGTTTTGATGGAGATCCTGAATGACTATGGCGCAGCATATTATTACGGGGTAAGCACCTTCACAACCGCCATTTTTCGTTCGTGGTTTGCGCTGGAAGAACCCGATACGTCCATCTACTTGGCGGCGCTGCTTTGTTTGTTTGTACTCGGACTCATTCTGCTTGAACGCTTTCAGCGCCGGCGTAAAGGGTATACGTTTCGACCAAGTGACAGCCGTCTGGCGCGCGTCCAGCCCACCAGGGGCCGGCAATGGCTCCTTTGGGCAGTTTGTATGATACCGTTGACGTTTGGATTTCTGATACCGCTCTTCCAAATGTTATACTGGTCTTATTTCTCGTACGCCAATGTACTGAGTAGTGCTTTCTGGGAAATGATCGGCTACAGCTTTTTGCTTGCAAGTTTGTCAGCCTTGCTGTGTATCTGCATCGCCTATATGCTGATTTATGGTGCGCGCTGGAGCAAGTCGGCCAATGTCAATTTGTTTTCAAGGCTGGCTGTTCTCGGGTATGCTGTTCCCGGCGTTGTAATTGCTGTAGGCGTTCTGGTGCCTGGCCTGGCAATCGATAAATGGCTTGTCACCATGTTTAAAAATCAGTTTGATTGGTCCATCGGGTTCTTGATTAATGGCACATTGATTGGATTGCTGTTTGCATATAGCGTCCGATTTCTTGCGGTATCGTTTAATCCGATTGAAGCGAGTGTGCGTCGATTAAGCCCTTCGCTGGGTGAAGCATCGCGGTTGCTAGGGGCGTCAAAATGGCGTAGGACGAAAGAAGTAAACCTGCCTTTGTTAAAAAACGGACTTTGGGGTGGGGCATTGCTGGTTTTTGTAGATGTACTGAAAGAACTGCCATTAACCTTGCTACTGAAACCGTATGGGGTTATAACCTTATCTACGAAGGCGTATGAGTATGCAAGTGATGAACGTATTGCAGAATCTGCGTTGCCTTCGCTGGTCATCATTGCGGTAGGCGTTTTGCCCGTTATCTTTTTGAACAAGTTAATCCAGAAGTAGATGAAGCGCTTGCAGATTGAGCAACTGGAAAAGTCTTATAAGTACGGGGTGCTCCCGGTACTTACAGGGATCGATCTTACCCTTGATGAAGGAGAAATCTGCGCCATTGTGGGGGAGAGCGGGAGTGGGAAAAGTACCTTGCTCAAACTAATCGCCGGCCTGGAGACGCCTGATTCAGGCACCATCCGCATCAAAGGGCAGGCCGTTTCGACCCGGCGGGAATTTATGCCGCCTGAAAAGCGCAATATTGGTTTTGTGTTTCAAGACTTTGCATTGTTTCCTCACCTTTCTGTCGAGAAGAATGTGGGGTTCGGCATTAAAAAACGCGCCGGCAAATCGGAACGCGTCCACGATTTGCTCAAAACTGTTGGGCTGGGAGCGCATGGCGCGAAGTATCCGCACGAACTCTCTGGTGGCGAACAGCAACGCGTGGCGCTGGCACGCGCCATGGCTCCGAATCCGTCGCTACTCTTGCTTGACGAGCCATTCAGCAATCTGGATGTAGGCCTGAAGAAAGAAATTCGCTCTTTTCTGTTTGATATCATACGTAAGAGCGCTTTGAGTTGTGTTTTTGTTACGCACGACCTTGAAGACGCGATGTTGTATGCAGACACGATTGCAATTTTACATGAAGGCCAGATCGTGCAGAAAGGCACACCAGAAACACTCTATACAACGCCTGTAAATGCACACGTCGCAGGCTTTTTTGGCGAACTGAATGTGCTGAGCCGTAAAACGGTTGCCCGGTTCAAGCTGTCTAAGTTTGACGGTATACCTTGTGGCGTATGGGCCGGTAAGCTCAAATGCAGCCTTGAGCCTGGAGAAAATCGCATCCTTGTTCAAGTTATGGAAAAAGCGTACATGGGGACGCACGACCGGCTGTCTGTTTGCACGGCAGATGGATGCTGTTTGGCCGTAGAAGTTGAATCGGGTGTTGTCGCTGACCACGCTGAAGTATACCTGGAGCTTGACCAAACCGACATAATGAGATTTCATGCATAATTTCCGCGGCGTCTTGCTCGGGATCTATAACATTCAAATCTGCCCAATACACATCTGGCTACCCAGTGCCCCGTCACTTTGTCATTCTTAACAGCTTGTCAATACAAATCCAGAAACGGACCCTGGTGTTCATCGTATCCCGAAAATAATTCCCCACCATCGAATTCCGTCGCATTATGAAAAAGCTAATGGTCATCCTGGTGCTTATCATTGGGTGCCAGACCCTACCTGCGCAAGCCTGGAGCCGCAATGGTCACATGATTATTGCGGCGATGACGTACCGGGCGCTTCCTGATGCGCTCAAGGCAGAATATACCGCGCTCCTGCGACAGCACCCTGATTACGAGAAATGGGCTGCCTTGCATGCAGAATTGCGTGTGGATATAGATCTGGGCGAATTCCTGTTTATGCGCGCGAGCGTGTGGCCGGACGAAATCCGCCGCAAAGGCAATGCATACGATCATCCTACGTGGCACTACACCAACTTCCCCGTGATAACAGACGGTTTTCCTTTGGAAGAGACCTTGACGCCTGATAATGATGTGATCTTTGCTATTAACGAAAGCGCGCGCATCCTCAGGGATGCCTCTGCAACCAAAGTAGATCAGGCGGCTCACTTGAGTTGGATTTTGCATACGATAGGCGACATTCATCAACCCATGCATTGCGTTGCGCTTGTCAACCTGGTGTACCCGCAGGGGGACCGGGGAGGTAACCTGTTTTTTGTACGCCCAAGTGAAAATAGTCGGGGCATGAATCTGCATGCATATTGGGATGGCCTGTTAGGAACGAGTGGCAGAATTCAAGACGCACGCAACGACGCAACGCTGTTATGGTCACAACTTGCCGCCGGCATGGAAGCGGATGTGAACCCAGATTTTGATGTGCGTGGATGGGCACTTGAAGGGCGAGAGATTGCCATTACCCACGTCTACCTGGAAGGAGAACTCGACGGCGCGGTAGAGGAGGCGCGGCATGTCGCGGTTGTTTTACCAGAAACTTACGGTAGACGCGCCAAATCGATAGCACAGGAAAGAGCCGTGATTGCCAGTTTACGTTTACTGCGTGTTCTTTCAGAACTTTAACCGAACTACACCACCACATGAAAAGAGTACACTTTGTGCTTTTGTTTGTCTTTTGCGTTGGCCTCGCTTTGCTGATTGCCGCACAAGACATCACAAGTATCAATGACTGGTTTGCACTTCACCCTGCAGACTACATTTTTCTGGGCTTATGGGCCATTGTCTTGTACCTCATGTTGCTTCCCTTTGCAATGATTGGTCATAAGCTGCTTTTTGTAACCAAAAACAAATGATTCACCGCGATTAACAGGAGGTTTAGAAAAAAAATTCTGCCGGCGGCAAAATATAAAACCCTGTCAGAATTATAAACCAAAGGATACGTGGTGTATCTGGGGTAGCTGTTGTATGTACATCGTGCATGCAACGCAAAGTCACGCTTCTTCGGAAGCGTGACTTTTTCGTTTTGCGGCCTGGGTTACCAGAATCTTCTCCGCTTGTAAACCACGGCAGCATCCTCGTCTAAAATGAAACTACCAATGGTTTTTATGGCCCAGGCCACATAATTCGGGTCCCTTGAAATAAGATCACCGATGGTCATGCCGGCATATTTCCCGAAGGGCATTTTGTCTGCCAGCGAAAGGGGCTGGGATGTCAGCGGCTTGCATTTAGTTGTCATGCCTGGTTGGGTCTCGTCATTAAAGAGCGCACGAAGGTCATGCTCGCGATGTGAGGTACATCCACGCTTCATTCGTTCAAGACCACTGGTATCCCGGATGACAAAACTGTTACATTTCAGACGCCCGGACGAGGCTGGCGCGTTGCAAGAGATCCATCAAGTCGGACCGGGTAAACGGTTTGGGTAGATAATCATCAAAGCCCTGGGTCAGAAAGTTGGAGCGGTCCGTAGGCAGGGCATAGGCGGTGAAGGCCACAGCATAAAAAGGTGCTTTGCCTGGCAGTGCACGGAGCTTGTGCAACAGATCGGTGCCCGTACGTTTTTCGCCAAGGTTGATGTCGAGTAATACCATATCAAATGATGCATTGTTGAAGGCCACAAGCGCTGCGTCAAAGGAGTCAATCAGTACGACTTCAAGGTTTGGCTTGAGTAAGCGTTTGACGAGGAGCTGGGTCTCAAGATTGTCTTCTACGACCAGCATTTTGTACTGCGGTACAACAAAGTTTTTAGATACGTTGGGTACCTGCGGTTCTTCTGGTACAAGTTGATCCAGTGCGTTGGTTAGCAGCGGGAAGGCTACTGTAAAAGTGCTGCCTTTATCCTGATCGCTTTTAACGGAAATATTACCATTCATCAGATCGACGAGGCGCTTGGTGATGGTGAGTCCGAGTCCGACGCCTTCATACGGCCGATCATCTCCCATATATTCCTGGCGGAACGGTTCAAAAATTTGAGGGAGGAAGTCTTTGTTGATGCCAATACCGGTATCCTGGATTTCAATTTTGAGTTCGTCTTCCGAAGCAAAAACGCCCACAGTTACTTTGCCTTCAGGAGTGTACTTGATGGCATTGCCAATGAGGTTGTCCAGAATACGGTCGAGCGAGTTTGGGTCGAGCAGGGCATAAAGTGGATCGGTCGCACCCGTATATTCTAGGCTCAGCTTTTGTTGTTTTGCCAGTGCCGATAGCAGCCTGCAATGTTTCTGCACCCGATCAACTACATTAATGGGTGTTTGTACCAGTTTGTGGTTGTGCGCTTTCAATTTGGCAAAGTCGAGCACCGAATTAAGGGTATGGAGAAGCCTGTTTCCGCCGCGGGCGATAAGCTGGGCAATTTCACGGTGCTCGCTGGGCAGCTCTTCTTCCAGAACTTCTGCAAATCCGATGACGCCGGCCAACGGGGTTCGGATTTCGTGGCTCATGTTTGCTAGAAACTCGTTCATAAACCGTGCTGCCTGCAATGCCTTTTCGCGCTCTGTAATCAACTCCTCTTCCATTTGCCGGCGCACGGTGATATCCATCATGGCTGAGCGTACCAGCACCGGGCCGTTGTCGTTATTGCGTATCAGGATGCTCTGGATCTCTACGTAAAAGGCGCTCCCATCATTGCGAAGCAACCGCAGATCGCAGGCTTGTTTGTCACCCGTTTCAATAACGTGCAGGATGTGCTGATTAAATTGGTGTTTATCTTCGGGATTCAGGTAGCGAAGGAAAGGTTTATGCAGAACCCTGCGGCGGGCTGTCTGCAGCATGTTGATGCCTGTCAGGTTGACATCGTGCACGAGGCTGTCTTTATCAAATACAAAATAGCCAATTGGCGCCAGTTCAAAGAGTTGCCGGAAAGCATTGTGCGATTCTTCCAGTTCTGCCTGGGAGCTACGGAGTTGCTGGTTTTGACGCTCAAGTTTGAGTTGATACGCGTTCAGTTTCTCGACTGCATCAGCAGGTTGGACAGATTGTTTTGGCGGATGATCGGTAACCAGATTCCCAGCACCGGAAGTATCCTGTGCACGTTTAGAAGCGCGTCCCATAGGGTTAGACTACAAGTTTGTTAGAAATGCTTGTATACATGTTAGCTGGTCCAATGGCGGCCGGTAAACCCGGTGGTACACAGTAACAAGGTGATCAACAGGAGCTTGTTGACATGAGGGGCCTGTGAATTGAATAGGCAGGCAGTTGGTCAAAGAGAAGTATGTTTAACTGCCTGCTTAACAAAATACAAAATCCGGAAGTTTTTTGACAACCCTCGGAAGAAATGGCCTCAAATAGATTGGCAAATGCAAACAAAATCTTTCGAATTGCGCCATAAAGACCCGGAACAGGGGGGACGGTTCCAGTTGGTACACCTTTCGCTTTTGGTTCTGCTACATTGTTATCAATGCCTTTTTCTTTTCGTCTGGGCTAGTTAAGACGGACGAAAAAAAGCCTGACCCCGTAAGGTCAGGCTTTTTTTGTTGCATTCAGTTTTACCCTTTCATCGCAGCCGGCTGGTACGCCTCTTTTTGCACCCCATTTATCCCGGATACATTTTACCCGATACTCGTGATGTTGTACAAGCCCGGTGCATCGATGGATGAGAAATGGGTCCCTCATCCTGGATGCTCCGGGTTTTTTTGTTCTTTTAAATCGTACGCCTTGTACCTGAGAAGGGTACCTGCTATTTTCGTTGCCAATTCGAATGCTCAATTTGCGCTTAATAGCTAGAGGTTTTGGAAGCACAAACTGATCTTTATATTCGCCGCATCCAATCGTACGATGAATACATCGCGGTGGCGGAGTTGCAGAAAATAGTTTGGGGGCAGGAGTCCATCGAAATTGTGCCGCCCTCCATTCTCATGGTGAATCAAAAGATTGGCGGTATCGTTGCCGGTGCCTTTACGCCCGACCATGAATTGGTGGCTTTTGTTTATGGGTTGCCTGGCTTTAGAAACAATGCAGAAGTGCACTGGTCGCATATGCTGGCGGTGAAGCCGGCGTGGCGTGGGAAGGGCATTGGAAAGCGTTTAAAGCAATACCAGCGCGCGTTTGTCCAGGAGCGCGGTATCAAAATCATCCACTGGACATACGATCCGCTAGAGTCGGTTAACGCATTTCTCAATCTGGAAAGGCTCGGCGCGATGCCATCGGAGTACATTTGCGACCTGTATGGCAAAGGTGAAAAAAGTATCCTGCACAAAGGGATCGGCACCGACCGATTTATCCTGACCTGGTATCTGAATCCGGTAGACGGGCAAGCACGCCGGGCCAGGTTTTCTCCGCTTGCTGCCCCGAGATCATTGCCAGCCGTTATCTCAAAAACACTGTCGTTTTTACCCGTTTCTGCGTCTGGGGTGCGCATTGAAATCCCGAGAAATATTCAACAACTCAAACGCGAACAACCCGAAGAAGCCCGGGCCTGGCGTAATGCAACCCGTGCGGCATTCATGCATTACTTCGGGAAAGGGTACGGCGTGGTAGGATTTCATACGCTCGATGAGGGCTGTTACTACATCATGGCCCAACCAAACCCATCCTGATTCATCAGGCAAATACTATCAAGGTGATCTATGTTACAGTTAAAGCGTGTTGTGCTGCGTGAAATTCAGCTTCCGTTGGTTGAGCCATTTACCATTTCTTCAGGCACAGAGTACATGCGGCGCATTATGCTGCTGGAAGCTGAAGACAAGGATGGGCACATTGGATGGGGCGAATGCGTCGCTGGCGTTTTTCCCAACTACAACGCAGAAGCCATTGATACAGCCTGGTTAGGACTTATCGACTGGATTTTACCCCTGACTGTTGGTGAGGCTTTTGATGGCCCGGAAGACATTTACCCGATGTTACAGGCACGCATCCGTGGGAATGAAATGGCGCGCGCCAGTATTGAAATGGCCGCTTGGGATGTATGGGCACACCGCCAAAACGCATCCCTCTCGCGGTTACTTGGTGGCACGCGTGATAAAGTGGCAACAGGCATCTCCGTAGGGATTCAGGATTCACCGGCGGTCCTTGTCGAGAAAGTAGGGCGGTATATCGAAGAAGGCTACCGCAAAATCAAAGTCAAGATCAAGCCAGGGTATGATTTGCCCTACGTAAGCGCTGTCCACGAAGCCTACGGCGATCGGGTATCCATTATGGTAGATGCCAACAACGCTTATACACTGGCTGATATGGAGCTTCTCAAGAAACTGGATGCCTTCAACTTGCTCATGATTGAGCAGCCACTGGCGTGGGATGATGTGGTGCAGCATGCTGAGGTACAACGTGCATTAAACACGCCAGTCTGCCTGGATGAGTCGATTACCAAAGTGGAACGGGCCTACGATATGGTGCAGCTCAAAAGCGGGAATATCATTAACATCAAACCGGGGCGCGTGGGCGGGCTAGCGTCTGCTGTTGCCATTCATGACTACGCGATGGCAAATGACATCCCTGTATGGTGTGGCGGAATGCTGGAAAGTGGCATTGGGCGCGCGCACAACGTGGCGCTGGCGTCGCTACCCAACTTTACGCTACCGGGCGACATTTCTCCCAGCCGGCGCTACTGGGCGCAAGACATTGTTAAGCCTGAGTGGACAATGGAAGACGGCATGTTAACCGTGCCAAAAGACAAGCCGGGAATCGGGGTAGAAGTAGACCGGGATCGGATAGACGATCTGACTGTACGGGAATTTGTATACCCCGGGTGAGGCTTTTTTCGATAAAATGATCTGGCGCGAATAACGGGCGTGTGGCAGGCGAAAAAAGGGGGGACTTCCTCGCCTATACTTCTACACTGAGGTTAATACACTCATGCTAGACAAACATGCCGGCTGATGTTGCTTCGGCTGCAAACTTTGGTGTCAGTACAAGCTGTGTGTTGTTAATACTACGCAGTCCCTGTTTCATTTTGATAACAGCAAAACTGGCCAGCGCACATGCGCTAAGGGTGATAAATGCACTTTTCTTCATGATAAGGTCCTCCCGTGTGCTTTCTGTACATTGTAGTGAAGTGATGTACATGTACAACTGCATGAATCATGCCGCACCAAAGCAGTGAGAGCGGTACTTCGGTGATTTTACGGGAGCAGCCAAAAATGACATAAAGGTAGAAAGCCCGGCTCCAACGAGCCGGGCTTTCCACATCACCCCAAGGAGGACTACATCACCCATCACCCACAGAAGGTGTGAGATGTAGGCTGAGTAATGTTTCGGCAAACCGCACAGATACTTAAATCCTGGCGTGCGCAAAAAACGATATCAAGCGTCTCTATTGCCTTTTACGCGTGCAACAAAGCGGTCCAGGATGTTTGGCGTAACGCCTGGCGTGTTGCCGCCTTGCTTAAAATTTATGATGGTGTCTGGGTTATCAGGATCCGGGATCAGCTCAAAAGAAAACACATATGCGCCGTCATTATCGAGGTACATGTCTGAGCGGGGAAACCGTAAATCGTTGAGATAGAGGGTGCTGTCAACCTGATCAATCGTGTAAAAGCCCTTGGAAAACCACAGCAAGCGTTCAATGGGCTCTTGCCCCAGATAGGGTAGCAGGCGCTCCTTGTTTTTTGGTACTTGCTTAAATGTAATGTTTCGATCTGGGTCAAACCAGGAGTAGGTCCCTACCCACAGGTTGTCTCCATCATCTGCAACACCATACCACAATATGTTGTTGAGTGGCGAAGGATTGGAGAATAGCTGTTCGTGGGATATACCCCGTTCAACCAGCGCATCTTCAAAGACTTTATGGATGAATACCTTGTTGCAAAGGGTGAAAATCAGATAGAGCGAACTAAGCAGGAGCCCAAGCTGGTTGGCACGCCGGCGCCTTGCTTTGTCTTTACGGCCCAGCCAAAGCGCTGCAATTAATCCGATCACCAGGGGCAAGGTGTAGAGCAAGTCTATGATAAAAATGGTGTCAAAGCTGACAGGGTAATCTGAGAAAGGATAAAACAGTTGGGTCCCGTAATTCGTGAAGCTGTCCAGCAGAGCATGGGTAAAGAAACTCCAGAACAGGAGCAGTCCCCAGCGGGTCCAGTGTGATGACTGCTTGTATATCTTGCTCAACAGCATACCCATCGGGATGGGCGCGAGCACAGCGAAGAGAATGGAATGTGACAACCCTCTGTGGATTGCCAGTTGCTGGACCTCCGTGACAAAAGGGTAGATGAGGATGTCGAGATCGGGAATGGTGCCGGCAATGGCGCCCCATAACATCGCTTTGTTGCCTTCCTCTTTACCCAGCACTGCTTCGCCCACTGCGGCGCCCAATGCAATCTGCGTCAATGAGTCCATTTAATCCGCATTTACCAATGTGATCAGGCTCTCTTTGACCGCATCAACAGGAAAAAGACCAATGGTCCGATGCGTAATCGTACCCTGCTTATCAACCACATAGGTGGTCGGAAGTGCATAGACACCGCCAAAAGACTCGGCAACTTCGCTTGTTTCATCCAGCAATATGGGGTAGTTGATTTGCATCTCATCCGCAAATTGCTTGACCAATTCGCTGCCGTCGGTGTCAACTGTGATACCTATTACAGCAAATCCATCGTCTTTTAACTCCTCGTGTAGTGCAATGAGGTCCGGGATTTCTTCCCGGCAAGGTGCGCACCATGTTGCCCAGAAATTGACCAGCAATACCTTACCTCCGTGTTCGCTGGCGTCAAATGTGCCGCCATTGAGCATGGGCAGGGTGAAGTCAGGTATCACGTCGCGGCTTGTGGGTGCAGGAATTACATAATCGGTGGCACCCTGTTCCTTTTCTGCAGCAAAAGATTTGGTTTGCTCAGTAGGCTCACAACCAAACAGCAGACTGGCCAGGCAAATGACAGAAAAAAGCGATAAACGGCGGGAGATCATTCAGCTTGTAGGGCATGCGCAGCCGCGTCCCTGATATCTTCAACATTGATCAGATGGTGGGACGTATCGTATACAGGTGACTGCTTGTGAAGTAAGATAACTTGTGGGCTTTCGTGTCGAATGCCGAGGTCTTGCGCAAGTTTCTGAGAAAGTGATCGGGCAGACTGTACAACTACTTCGTAGACAGGCGGATCGCCGGCTTCCTGGAGCTGTTTGATGCGTCGGCGCGCCATGGCACTCACAGGACACGTGGCGCTGTGTTTAAACAGAATCACGGGCTTCTCCATCGATGCCGTAAAGGCTTCCTCCAGTTCCATCGCCGTGCTCAGCGGACGAAAAGTGAGGTTGCTGGTCGTATCATTGTCTTCCCGGTTGGATTCCTGGGAAAGTATCCGGCCTATCTCTCTGAAAAAACTCATTTGTGAAACGATATTAGGTAAGATGTTAGAAAACTGAATTCTGCTGACTTCTGCTCGTGCAGCATACTGAGGTATCGTCAAATGTTACCCGTTTTCAGCACTATTAAGCAAAGGATTGAAATTTAGTGTATTAGTCTAGGAAATAATTACACGCATACGGGTCCAAAAAATCCCCTGATCCGCTCGTTTAGTTGTG